>DATAAL010000785.1:0-2373 GCA_036260145.1 Longimicrobiaceae bacterium
ACACGGCCAGCTCGTCCGTCGGGCCTCCCTCGATCACCAGCCCGCGCTGCCGGAGCTCCTCCAGGACCTGGCGCACCTGCGGCCCGAGCTCCCGATCGTGGTCGATCGTGAACAGGCCGCGCTGGGGTGGGGCGCGGCCGGGCTCTTCGGGGACGCTCCGTACCTCCTGCAGCGCTGCGCGGCGTGGCTCCTCCTGGGGACCGGGATCGGGGCGGCGGCGGGGGTGCGCTGGTGGGCCTCGGAGCCGCGGCGGGCGCTGGACGGGGCCCTGCACGGCGCGGCGGCGGGCGGGCTCGCCGGAGTGCTCTTCTCCCTCGGGGGGCCCGCGGACTTCTGGCAGGCCCTGGCCTTCGGCGTGACGGGGGCGGGCGTGGGGGTGGGCGTCTGCGCGCCTGCCCTGCGGAGGTCCCTGGCCGTCCTGGAGCTGGAGACCCTGGATGGCCGCGGGGTCGGGCTCTCCCGCCTCCGCGAGTGGGGGCTCCGGGAGGGGACCCGGGTGGAGCTCCGTGCCTCCCGGGCGCGGGCCTCCCGGGCAGCCGCCGCGACGGTGGCGTGCGAGGGGGGACGCTGCTGGATCGCGCCCGCCGTGGCCGGTGCGGCGGTCGCGGTCTCCGGACGCCTCCTGGACGCTCCGGCCGAGCTGGGAAGTGGCGACGCCGTCGACCTGGGGAGCGCGCGGTACCGCTTCCGCCGGCTGGGGATCGCCGGGGTATGAGGCGCTCCCGCCTCCTGCTCGCGCTCCTTTCCGCCCTGCCGGCCTGGGGCTCCGTTCCCGCGCCGGCCCAGGACGGGGACGACGGTCCCCGGCTCCTGCGCTGCGCCGCCCGGGCTCCGACCCCCTGCGTGCGGTCGTTCGTGGTGATCCGGCCGGAAGAGGCGCATGCGCTCTCCAGCGCACGCCCGGAGCATGCGCTCTCCAGCGCACGCCCGGAGGGGGTGGGGGAGGAGTGGTCGGGGCGCCTGGGCCGGCGGGAGCTGTCCCGCGGGTATGCTCGCACTCCGCTGGCCACCTACCCTCCGCTCCGGCTGCTGGTGCTGGTGGACGTCAGCGGGAGCATGGCCGAGAGCGGGCTGCAGACCACCCGGTCGGCGCTGCGCCTCTTCCTCTCGGAGCTCCCCCGGGACTCGGTGCGGGTGGCGGTCGCGCCCTTCTCGAGCCTGCGGGTGTCCGAGCGGATTCGCGAGGCGAGCTTCGCCCCTCCGGCGGAGGCCTCGGTCCGGGTGGAGCGGCTCCCGCGGCCGGAGGGGAACACCGGGCTGTACACGGCGGTGCAGGCGGGGCTCGGGAGCGTGGCCGGAGCCGTCCGCGAAGCGGGCGGGAGGGCGTGGGGCGCGGTCCTGGTGATCACCGACGGGAAGAACGACATCGGCCCCGGCGACGATCCCGGACTCCTCTCCGGGGAGGAGGGACGGCGCGAGGTGGTGGAGAGCATCCGGCGGAGCGGAGCCTACATGTTCATCGTCGGGATCGGGGCGGCCCCTGACACGGTGGAGCTGAAGGCGCTGGCCGGGACCCGGGGGGAGCACTTCCTGGTCGCGGAGGATCCCGTCTCCCTGCAGCGGGCCTTCTCGCGCATCCAGGGATGGATCCTCGACTCCCGCGAGCTGGTGTTCCCCGTCCCGGGGGGAGTGGAGTCCCTCGCCTCGGGCGCGCTCCCCTTCTCCGCGTGGGCGGGAAGAGACCGGCCGGGCCCCGGAGCCGTGCACGGCGGGACCTGGCGTCCCCCGCTCTTCGCGCTCCCGGCGTTCCAGGGGGTGGTGGATCCCGCGGGGGCGCCGGAGTGGCTCGCGCGGCCGCTCTTCACCGGGGACCCGTGGCTCCTGCGCCGCATGGCGATCCTCGCCTTCTTCTCCGGCCTGTTCCTGATCCTGTGGGTGGCCGTGCCCCGGCTCCTCTGGCCGGTGCCCGTACACGCCGGCGTTCCACTGGCGGCGGTCGATCCGCCCCGCGGTGGCGAAGCACCCCCCGTCCGGATCCGGCTCGCGCGGACCGGACAGGCCGCCACCCTCCTCCCGCACCCCCCGCCGCAGGAAGGTGGCCTCCGGCGGGACTTGCGGGAGGCACCCCCCCGGCGTCCCACGGACGTCACGGCCAGCGTGGCGCGGCGGGTGGTCCACTCCCGATAGAGCGACACCGGTCTCCAGATCCGCGGTTCCACCCCTGGACCGTCCCTCCCGCCGTTCCGCCGTGCGGGCCCACTCATCACCAGGAGAGCCTCATGCCAGTCGTAAAGGTCACACGCGCAGGAGTCCGGCCCGCACCGCGGGAGGTACCCACCGACACCACCGCCGTCATCCTCCCGATGACGGTGGACCGCGTGGGGTTCGAGGCGCCCGAGGACGAGCTGCCCACCCGCGTGAGCAGTGTCGCCG
>DATAAL010000786.1:0-2706 GCA_036260145.1 Longimicrobiaceae bacterium
CATGTCCGACAAGGCCAACGCCATGGAGCACGCCGGGGGGCTCTGGCGGCGCGTCTTCCGGGAGGTGGCCGCGGGGTACCCGGAGATCCAGAGCGAGGCGCTCTACGTGGACATGCTGGCGATGGACCTGGTCCGCCGGCCCGAGCGCTACAGGGTGATCGTCACGGGGAACCTCTTCGGCGACATCCTCTCCGACCTGGGGGCGCAGCTCGTCGGCGGGCTGGGGCTCTCCGCCTCCGCGAACCTGCACCCCGGGAAGACCTCCCTCTTCGAGCCGGTGCACGGCTCCGCGCCGGACCTGGCCGGGAAGAACCGGGCCAACCCCTTCGCCGCCATCCTCACCGCCGCGCTGATGCTGCGGCACCTGGGGCGGACGGGGGAGGCGGAGCGGGTGGAGGCCGCCGTGCGCCGCGCCGTGCACGACGGGGCCACCACCGCCGACCTGGGCGGCTCGCTGGGGACCACTGATGCCGGCGACGCCATCTGCCGATACTTGGACGCGGAGGAGAGCTGACGGCGACGAGCATCATCCGCGGTACTCCCGTGCACTCCTCCCCTCCGGCAGCTCCGCTGCCCGGCTATACCGGAACGGACCCAGAATGCGAAAGACAACCCCCATCGGGGAGATCCTGGTCGGACTCGGCCGGATCTCTCCGGAGGACGTTCAGAACGCGCTCGCGCACCAGCGGGAGCGCGGAGGATACCTCGGCGACGCGCTCGTCGCCCTCGGACTCGTCACCCCGGCCGAGGTGGAGTGGGGGCTCGCCAGCCAGTACGACCTCCCCTTCGTCAACCTCCACCCCGACGGGATCGACCACGCGACCGCCTCCCAGGTTCCCGCCGCCTGGGCCCGGGAGCACCTGGTCCTCCCCGTCCTCCGCGACGGGGACACGGTCACGGCCGTCCTCGCCGATCCGCGCGACCTGGAGCGGCTGAGCGAGGTCCAGCACTTCACCGGCGCCGCCCACGTGGAGCCGGCGCTCTCCACGCCCGCCACCATCCTCGCGCTGATCGACGCGGTGCACGGGGAGTCCGATCTCTCCTCCGTCCCGCTCCCCGCCTTCCTGGCCGAAGCGCTGGAATCGGGCGCGGGCGAGGTGGGCGTCTCGGTGCGGGGCGGGCGAGCATCCGTGTGGGCGCGGCGGGACACCATCTCGCATCGCCCGCTGGACGGGGACCCGCTCGTGGAGCTCCGCCGCCTGGTGACACCCTTCCTCCCGACCGCGGTGCCGCAGGGCGGGGTCCGCAGGTGGACGGCACGGATCGCGCTCTCCGGGTGGGTATGGGGGCTGGAGTGCCATGCGGTCGGGGACGGGGTCACGCTGGAGTGGGCAGCGCGCGTCATCGGGGTGCAGGATGCGCACCTGCCGGCGGTGCGGGTGGAGGAGGAGGTGCGGTCGCGGATCGCGGAAGCGCTGCGGGACGGCGCGGTGGTGGTGGAGGTGCGCGCGGAGCAGGGTGCGGAGGGGATCCTGACCCGGACGCTCCCCGCCCTCCCGGCCCTCCTCCTGGACCGGGAGCCCCGCACCGTACACCTCTCCGACCACGAGTCCCCCGGGCCCGAGGGGGAGATCGTGGTACCCGTCGGCCACTCGCTGCGCGGCGCCGTGGAGTCCGTCCGTCCCTTCGCGCTGGACGCGCTGACGGTGGACGTGCACGACGCCTTCCTGCTCGACGTGCGCGCGGCCCGCCGCACGTCGCCGCTGGCGGTCTTCCACCTGCGCTCCGGGCGCAGGGTGGAGACGGCCGATCTTCGCCTGGTCCTCCGCAGGGAGGGGGACGCCCTGGTCTGGACACGCACCAACACCGCAGATGCCGCAGATTGACCAGTTTCTCCGCCTCCTGGTGCAGCACGGAGGCTCCGACCTGCACCTGAGCTGCGGGAGTCCCCCGGTGATGCGCGTGCACGGGCACCTGCAACGGGTCAAGTTCCGGGACCTGGTAGCCTCGGACATGCAGACGCTCCTGTACGAGGTCATGAGGCAGGAGCAGAAGGAGAAGTTCGAGGCCACGCACGACATCGACTTCGCCTACGAGATCCCGGGGGTAGCGCGCTTCCGGGGCAACGCCTTCTTCCAGCACCGCGGACCGGGGGCGGTGTTCCGCGTGATCCCCTCCAAGGTGCTCTCCGCCGACGAGCTGAAGCTCCCCGAGGCCATCCGCGGCTTCACCCGGCTGAACAAGGGGCTGGTGCTGGTGACGGGCCCCACCGGCTCGGGGAAGTCCACCACCCTGGCCGCGATGCTCGACCTGATCAACGAGACGCGGCCGGAGCACATCATCACCATCGAGGACCCGATCGAGTTCGTCCACCAGAACAAGAAGGCGCTGGTGAACCAGCGGGAGGTGGGGCCGCACACGCAGAGTTTCGCCGCGGCGCTGCGGGCGGCGCTCCGCGAGGACCCGGACGTGATCCTGGTGGGGGAGATGCGGGACCGCGAGACCATCTCGCTGGGGCTGACCGCCGCGGAGACGGGGCACCTGGTGTTCGGGACGCTGCACACCAACAGCGCCCACAAGACGGTGGACCGGATCATCGACACCTTCCCGGGCGACCTCCAGGACCAGGTGCGGGCGATGCTCTCCGAGAGCCTGCGCGGGGTGGTGGCCCAGCAGCTCCTGCGCAAGAAGGGGGGCCAGGGGCGGGTGGCGGCCCACGAGGTGCTGGTGGGGACCCCCGCGGTCTCCAACCTCATCCGCGAGGCC
>DATAAL010000787.1:0-8554 GCA_036260145.1 Longimicrobiaceae bacterium
GGCCCCGCGCCTCGCTACTGTCCACGTCCGGGGGTATCCCGGCTCCGGCCGGCGGACTCGCGGGCGTTCCGCCTGGTCTCGTGCTGGGTGTCGGTGAGCCCCCGGGCGGCCTCCCCGGTATTCTGCTCCGCCTCCTTGCGGCTGCTGCTCTCGCTGAACTGGCTGGTGCCGCGCTCGGTTCCCGAGCGCCCGGCTCCCTCCTGCTGTCCTCTGCCCATGATGCCTCCCTCCTGCCGGGTGGTGTGGGTCGGGGACTTCCGCGCGGGCAAGAAGCGTTCCTTCCAGACGCCGGAAGGCGCTGGCACGTAGATGGATACGGGTACCGGAGCCTGCCCCAGGGCGGCCTGCTTGACGGCCGCGGCGCGGGGCCGTACGCTTCGGGCGGGAGTTTACGGTATACCCTGGAAGGAGGCGGGGCATGGCGGAGGAGCGCGCGGACGTGACGGTGGTCCGGAACGGGGCAGAGGAGCGCTTCGAGATCCGGACCGGAGGGGAGCCCGCCTTCCTGACCTACTCGATCTCGGACGGAGAGATCGTCCTGCTGCACACCGAAGTGCCGGAGGCGCTGTCGGGGAACGGCCTCGGAAGCGAGCTGGTCCGCGCCGCGCTGGAGCACGCCCGAAGTGAGGGGCTGGTGGTGGTCCCGCTCTGCCCCTTCGTCCAGGCGTACCTGCGGCGCCACCCCGAGTACCGGGGGCTGGCCCGTCCCGGCGGGTCCGGCGCCTGAGCCCCCCACCCGACCACCCCGGCCCCTCCGCCCGATGCCCCGACTGATCGAGCAGCCGTCCATCATCGAAGCCGCGGGCTCCCTGCCCAAGCGGATCGAGGAGTACGCGGGACGGGTCAACTCCGGCCACCAGGGGGTCAGCGTCGCCCGGATGCAGTCCCCGCAGGGGTGGGTGGAGCCCGGCCAGCGCCCGGAGTTCGAGGAGATCACCGTGGTGCTCCGGGGGATGCTCCGCGTGGAGCACGAGGGCGGGGCGCTGGAGGTGCACGCCGGGCAGGCGGTGGTGACCTCCCCCGGGGAGTGGGTGCGCTACAGCACCCCGGGGCCCGGCGGGGCGGAGTACGTAGCCGTCTGCCTCCCGGCCTTCTCCCCGGACACGGTGCACCGCGACGAGGGCTGAGCCCGCAGTCCGGTCTCCCACCGCAGGGACACGCTTCCCGCAGCTCAAAGCCGTCCTTGAACCGACAGAGGAATCCCATGAAGATCTGCACGCTCGCGGCCGCCGTCGCGCTGACCGGGTGCGCCGCGGCTACGGGCGGCGCGTCCAGGACCGTCCCGACCCCGTGCCCTGCAGGGGTGCAGATCCCGGGAGGTGCGCCCTGGCGCCTGGTCCGCGGGGACGGCTTCACCTTCTGCGTCCCCCCCTCGTGGCGCCCCGCGGGGCCGGTGCCCTCCCCCGGCGCGGACGCGCAGGTCTGGCGCGGAGGGGACGGGACCCTCCACTGGAGCCCCGGGCCGCTCCGCACCAGCACGCGCACGGTCACGGTGATGCGGCGCGAGGGAGATCCCCTGCCGCGCTCCGAGACCCGCCGGTTCTCCGAGGTGATCGACGGGAGCCCGGCCGAGCTGTGGAGCAACCGCTACGGCGAGAAGCGCTTCACCGGGGCCGAGTGGACCCGCCCCCGGCCGGTGCACTTCACCGGGGAGAGCGAGAGCGCGGCCACCGCGGCGCTGCAGCTCGACGTCTACCGCACCGTCCGCTTCACCCGCCCCTGAGCGGCACGGGTAGGAGGGGAGCGCGGGAAGTGCCGCCGGTAGCCCCTGAGGTGGTTCTGCGGCCTGACACCCGTAGACACCCCTGCGGGAGGAATATCCATGACAAGAAAAGAGCCGTCCCTCGTGGGGACGGCTCCCGTTTTCCGGGCTGTGCCGTGAGGCTCAGCCGATGCGGACGACGTTCTCGGCGGCGGGGCCCTTCTGGCCCTGCACCATGTCGAACTCGACCTGCTCGCCCTCGGCCAGCGACCTGAAGCCGCTGCCCTGGATGGCGGTGTGATGGACGAAGCAGTCCTTCTGCCCGTTCTCCGGCGTGATGAAGCCGAAGCCCTTGCTGTCGTTGAACCACTTCACCGTTCCGATGGTACGCATACCGTACTCCTAGTGTGTTTACTGACCGTCAGAGGTGCGGTATGTCCGTACTCACCGACTGCCTGTGTTCTGCGGGCATGATCGCCCCCGCATCGGGCGTTCGCAAGCAACAAAAAAGACCGGGGACAGTCGCATCCCAGGTCCACTTCGTACTCTGGTATTCGGGTTCCGGGCCCGATGTGCGCTTGCTGAACCAATCAATATACAGGGTAGAGAGACTCCTGTCAATCTGCGTGCGGCGAACCAGGTGCCCGTGTGACGATCGGCGACATGGGGCCGGAAAGCCCTCTCCCGCCGCATCACTCGTGCGTGACCACCGTGCTCAGCACCACCTTCCCATCGCGGACGAGCGCGTACCCGCTGTACTTGCCCTGCTTCTTCCAGGTGTTCGACGGGTTGCTGAACGCCCACAGCTCGTCTCCCTCCTCCGCCTGGCGCTTGAGCTTCTGCCACGCCATCCGGATCCGGAGCGCGGCCATGGGGGGGAGGTTCCGGTGGTACGAGGTGGGGGCGCTTTCCACGCGCTGCGTCAGCCACTCCGCGGGGATCTTCATGATGTCGCCGTTGGGAAACGAGAAACGCCGGACGAGAAGATGAGGGAGGGAAATGCGGCCTCCCACGGAGACCGCCTTCCCAGGACGGTCAGCGCTGGAAGGCCGCGAGCTGGCCATCCCTGGAGAGAAGGAGGGCGGTCTCGGGCCCCTGCTGGAGCCGATCAAGCCACTCCTCCGCCTCGAGCCGCTTCAGCAGCCGTGCGGCCGGGTTCTTTCCCTGCACCATCGCGCGGTGCTCGATGTGCAGGAAGCGCTCGCTCCCGCCCCGACCCGGCTGGAACCGCCAGACGTGCCGGCCCGGCTCGTTCCGCTCGGCCGTGCGGACTTCCTTCCACCTGCCACGGGCCTGCCGCCGGATGGCGGTGCTCAGCTCCTGGGCCACGCGCGTGATCTGCTGTCTCTTCGTCTCTTTCGGGTCCATGAGCGCCTTTCTGCGGATGGGCGCGAAGATGCGCCCGAGGAGAGATCCGGCGGCGCGGGGTGCGCCGTCGAAGGGTGGAGCGTGGGGGACGAAAACGCCCGCAGCTCACGTCAGCGCTGACATGAGCCGCGGGCGTTGCGCGGACCGGGATACCACGCTCCCCGGTCGATCCTTTCGATACCCTGTGCGATGCTCGTGGTTCCGCGTCCCGTCCCGAGAAGGTCGGTGGAGACTCGGGCCGTCCCGCTACCGGACCACGCGCCGCACCACGCCCTCCGTGTCCCGGCAGCGGTGGATCGCATCGGTCAGGGCGTCGTAGAGATCCTTCCAGATGAGCGCCGCCATGGGGTCGGGCGAGCCCGTGAAGAGAGCCTCCACCGCCGCGTCGGAGATCGCGTCCCCTTCCTCCTCCAGCCGCTCCATTTCCAGCCCCTGGCTCTCCCGCTTGTCCCGCTCCTTCAGAAGAGCCACCGTGATTTCCAACCGTCGTGCAGCACGCACCAGCACGTTCCCGAGGTTCGCGAGGGGCTCCGGAGCGGGGACGGGGTCCAGGGCGTGTACCCGTCGGGCATGGTTGTCCAGGAGTTCGACCATCCCGTACAGGCGCGACGCCAGGAGGTGCACGTCCGTGCGGTCGAGGGGAGGGCTCGCCACCTCCCCCATATCGGCGACGACCTCCTCCCGCAGGCGTGCGGCCTCCTGCTCCAGCGCGGAGACCTCGGCGACCAGCTCGCCGCGGCGATCGGGCTCCGCCAGGAGCCGGGCCTGGAGCCGGGTGCATTCGGTGAGGATATGAGCGAGCCGGGAGAAGGTATCGAAGAAGCGCTGGCCTTGAACGCGGAGACGCATGGCACACTCTTGCGCGAGGTGGCGGCGGTTCCGGCCCTCTGGACGGGAAACCACGGAGGGAGTCGCAATATTCATGCGGCGGGAGGTTTCCAGGCCTGTTCCGGGTCCGGGCAGGAAGTTCCGGTCCGTACCCACCCTGCGTCCCGTGAAGCGGCTCCCTTGACTTCCAGGGCGGGCGCCATATGATCGAGACCGATCGGTCCCATATGCAGAGAGCACATGCGCAACGGCGAGCAGACACGCGAGAACATCCTCCGGCAGGCGGCGGAGCTCTTCAACCGGCAGGGGTTCGCCGGGGCCTCGCTGTCGGACATCATGTCCGCCACCGGGCTCCAGAAGGGGGGGATCTACCGCCACTTCGAGAGCAAGGAGGCGCTGGCGCTGGAAGCGTTCGACTACGCGGTGCGGCGCATGGGGGAGCGCTTAGCCGAGGCGCTGGCGGGACGGGCGCACGCCGTCGACCGTCTGCGTGCCGTCATCGCGGTATACGGGGAGATCCCGGAGAACCCTCCGGTCCCCGGCGGGTGCCCGGTGATGAACGCCGCCATCGAGAACGACCATGGGAACCCCGCGCTCCGGGAGCGGGCGTGCCGGGCGATGGACGGGCTGCGGGGGCTGATCCGCCGCAACGTGCGGGACGGGATCACGCGGGGCGAGGTCCGCCCGGGGACCGACCCGGAGGAGGTGGCCACGGTGCTGGTCTCCACTCTGGAGGGCGCGGTGATGCTCTCCCAGCTCTACGGCGACCCGGAGCACGTCGGCCGCGCCACCCGGCACCTGGAGTGGTACCTGGAGGAGAGCGTCCGCGCCTGACGCGCGGCGCCCTTTTTTGCACCTGGAGAGACCGATCGGTCTCAAAGGGGAGAGCCAGCCGTGGAAGCCGGGAGCTACCACGCATCGGGGGGTGCCTGAACTGGGGGTGCATCCCCTCCAAGGCGATGATCAACTCCCCCGGCTCCGTGCCAGACGCGCGGCGAGCGGCGACGGAGATCCATCGCCGCCCGCTCCTGCCCACCTCTCGCCCGCTCCCCGACCGGACGGACGGATCTGTCACTGGAGCAGCACGCTGACGCTGATGCCGGAGATGTAGTTGATGGCCATGTAGCAGGCATCCGTGGTGTTGATCTCGCACCCCATGATGCCGTAGGCGTAGTTCGACAGGAACCACGGGCCACCGCTGTCACCCGGACTGGAAAGGTCCACGCCGTCCTCGTGGACGCGGATCCACGTGGCGGTCGAGTTGGGGACCGTGGAGCGCGTGTAGCTCTTGTCGACGATGGTGCCGCACCCGTACCCGGTGGTCTTCCCGTAGTGGCAGACGTAGTCGCCCACGTTCTGGGAGGTGCGTCCCCAGGTCGCCGTGATGCTGCGGGTCCCCAGCCCGTCGTACAGCAGGTTGCGGACGGTGAACCCCGGCGCGGTGTGCCACTGGACGTCGTAGTAAGTGCCGTGCGCTTCCGACTGGAACGGCAGAGCTGTCCCGTTATAGGAGACGGTGTTCGAGCAGTGCCCGGCCGTGGTGATCCCCTTGGTCCCGCTGGCGTTCCGCACCGCGAAGCCGCTCGTGCACGGGCTCAGTGCCAGACCGGCGTAGATGTCGGCCACGTCCCGGCTCAGCTGGCCGAGCTGGACCACCCTGGCGTGCTCCGGCAGCCGGAGAGTTCCGGCGGCGATGGCCGCCTGGACCGCCTGGAGCGCCTCCACGTAGACCTCCGCGGTGTTGTTCCGGATGTCGAGCCCCGCCTCTGCCCGCACGCCCAGCGCAGCGACGGCCGCGAGTGCCGCCTTCTGGATCTCGTGGAGACGGGCCAGCGTCACCTGCGCCGGCTGCGCCTGGACAAGACCGGCCAGCGGGGTGCCGGTCACGTAGCGAGCGAGCGTCTGCTCGCCGTTCTGGGTGAACCTCGCCACCACCCGGAACTCCGGCTGGTGCTCGATCCAGAGGCCCGCGAAGGTGGCCTGTTCCTGCGACTCCAGCCTGGCGTTCAGCTCGCCGATGGTGGTCTGGAGCTGAAGGCGGCGGACCGCCTCCTCGATGCTGACCCCCCTGCTGGCCGCGTAGGACTGCGCGTCGCGCGAGGGCTCCCCGCTCTGTGCCCCCGCGACCGACGGGAGAAGCACGAAGCCGAGGGTGAGCAGTGCGCGGAAGGTCCGGCTCCTCTGGGAATGCTGCATAATGCCCCCTTCGAATGGCCCTCAGGGCCTGTGGCCGGTATGCATCCGGAAGCGCTCCCTGTCCGGGGATCTTGAACCGTCATGCTCCGGGCCCGGAGCTGGACTCCCGGAGGTGCAAGATTTGTGCGCGCTTTTGGAAGCACTAGTTGTTGAACATGCACCTGTGTGGATGTTCCGGCCTGTCGCCTCCCCGCCCGTGCGGCTCAGGGGGGGGTGGCAACGATGCTGCTGGCCAGCCAGAGGGGCCCCGGGCACCCGGTGGGGAGGGGGGTGCGTAGTGCACGGAGAACGGGGACGGAAGAATCGACCTCTCCTCCGCCCAGCCGGATCGGTCCCCCGGCCTGCGCCGCGACGCGGCTGTGGGAATCGAGAACCCGGACGGTGCCGGAGCTGGCGTTCAGCTCCGCCTGGGGGGGCCAGACGACCAGATAGCTCGTGCCACCCTCGCTCGCCCTCACCCGCAGGCAGCCGCCGTCCAGGAGCAGCGTGCCTTCGAGGAGCGCGCTGGGGTATTCCCGCTCGGCGGCCGGAGCCAGCTGGGGGAAGGCCACGGACGGAGAAGCTCCTGCTGCGGTCCTCACGGCTCCTGGAGAAGGAGGCTCGGGGTTCTCCCCGCCCGGAGCGGCACAGGCGGCGAGCAGGAGGATCACCAAGAGGCTGGAGAGGAGAGGAAACGACTTCATATCACCTCTGCGGGTTCTCGTTGCCGGGGGATACCGGGGCCCGCGCGATCGGGGAGCGGCCGGGTGTTCTCCGGGTGAGTGCGCCCACCGGAGCGCCCCGGTCGCGCCTTTTAAATCGGGCATGCAAAGCACATTCCATGCGCACCCCCGGCCGAGTGGCTGTCGGGGCACCCGAGACACCCCTCCCGCGGACCGGACCTCAGCCGCTCCGCAGCCGCTCCACGGCCGTGGCCATATCGGGCGGGAGCGGCGCCTCGCACACGACCTCCTCCCCGGTGGTCGGCTGGCGGAAGCGCAGGCGGGAGGCGTGCAGCGCCTGCCGCCCCATCCCCTCCGTCCCTGTCCCGCCGTACTGCCGGTCCCCCAGCACCGGGTGTCCCAGGTGCGCCAGGTGGACGCGGATCTGGTGCGTCCGACCGGTCTCCAGCTCCAGCCGCAGCAGCGTGGCCGCGCGGAAGCGTTCCACCACCCGGAAGCGGGTGAGCGCGGGCTCGCCGCCGGGGTGGACGGTGCGCAGGTTGGGGTTGCGCCTGTCCCGACCGATCGGCGCGTCCACGACCCCCCCGTCCTCCTCCACCACGCCCCGCACCAGCGCCAGATACTCGCGCCGCAGCGTCCGCTCGCGGAGCTGCCGGTCCAGGTGCTGGTGGGCGAAGGCGGTCTTCGCGACCAGCACCAGCCCCGAGGTGTCCCGGTCGATGCGGTGCACGGGGCGGACGCGAGCCCGCACTCCCTGCTCCCGGTAGCGGTGGGCGATCCCGTGCGCCAGCGTCCGGGCCTGCCCGGGGGAGGTGGGGTGCACCAGGAGGCCGGGCGGCTTGGCCACTACCAGCACGTCGGCGTCCTCGTACACCACCTCCAGCTCCATTGCGACCGGCTCCAGCCCCGTCTCCTCCTCGGGCGCCACGCGCACCGCCACCACGTCCCCGGCGCGGACCTGGCGCGCCAGGAAGGCGGCCCGGCGGTTGAGCTGGATCCCCCGGCTCCGGGTCAGCCGCTGGATCATCCGCCGGGAGAGCTGCATCGGGCCGGTGAGGATCGCCTCCACCGTGCGCCCCGCCTCCTCCGGGGCGACGGTATGCTCCCGCCAGCGGCGGGCGTCGGTCGGTCTCGCGGGTGTCATCGCTGCTCCGCCACTCTCGTCCTCCGGAGCGTGGAGCCCTTGCGCGGGGGGGCGCGGCGCCGGATGCTTGATCTCCGGTCCCATGCCGACTCCCGCCCCTCCGTCCCATGCCCATGACACGCTCCGGCATCGCCCTGCTCCTCCTGCTCCCGGCGGCTGCATGCACTCCCGGTGCCCGCGCGTCGCCTCCCGCGGGCCCTGCCCCGGCGCCGGACCCCTACGAGGCGTGCGGCAGCCGCGAGGACGCGGAGGTGTGTGCGGCGGAGGTGGAGCGGGCGGCGCTCGCCCGGAGCGGCGGACGGGCCCGGCGCTCCGGGGGCCGCCTGGAGATCGCCGCGGCCGGCGGGCGGGTGATCCCCCTGGCGAACGACACCACGGAGGGGGAGCGCTACGTCCGCTACCGGTACCGCGAGTACCTGGAGGAGATCGGCTACCACCTGGTGGAGGTGGGCTTCTACGAGGGGGGCGGGTTCGTCCTGGTGAGCGCCGCCACCGGCGACGAGACGCACCTCCACGGCTCGCCGGTGGTCTCCCCCGACCGCGCCCGCTTCGTCGCCGTCTCGGTGGATCTGGTCGCGGGGTACGACCCCAACGGGATCCAGGTCTGGCGCCTCACCGGGGCCGGTCCCCGGCTGGAGTGGGGGGTGGATGGGG
>DATAAL010000788.1:0-1666 GCA_036260145.1 Longimicrobiaceae bacterium
GCGGCACCCGGTGGGCCCCTGTACCGCGAGCCGGCCGATGGTCCCGGTGGGCACCTCCCCTCCGTCGGGGCCGATCACCCGCGCGCGATAGCCGGGGACCGGCCTCCCGGTGGAGCCGGGGCGGATCTCCTCCTCGGGGGAGCCGACGAAGATGTGCAGCATCTCCGTGGAACCGATCCCGTCCAGGATCCGGATCCCGGTGGCCGCCTCCCACGCCTCGAAGGTGGCGAGCGGGAGGGCCTCTCCGGCGGAGACGCACTTGCGGAGCGAGCGGATGTCGTAGCCGCGCGCCAGGTCGGCCATGGCCCGGTACGCGGTGGGGGCGGTGAAGCAGACGGTAGCGCGGAAGTCCTGGATCCCCTGCAGGAGGTGGGGCGAGGTGGCCTGCTCCAGGAGGAGGGTGGCCGCGCCGGCGCGCAGGGGGAAGAGGAGGAGCCCGCCGAGGCCGAAGGTAAAGGCCAGCGGAGGAGAGCCGCAGAAGACGTCGTCGGGGGCGGGGCGGAGTACGTACCGCGAGTACGAGTCGCACACCGCCAGCACGTCGCGGTGGAAGTGCATCGCCCCCTTGGGCTGCCCGGTGGTCCCCGAGGTGAAGGCGATCAACGCCACGTCGTCCGCGGCGGTGTCCACGCTGGGGAAGACCGCCGGCTTGCCGTCCATCAGCGCCTCCAGCGTCCCCTCCCCCTCGCCGTTGAAGCGCACCACGCGCTCCAGGACCGGGGTGGAGCGCGCCGCCTCTTCCAGCTCGTCCGCGATCCGCGCGTCGGTGAGGGCGATCCGGACCTGCCCCCGGTCGGCCACGTACGACAGCTCCCGCGCCCGCAGCAGCGGCATGGTGGCTACGCAGATCCCCCCGGCCTTGAGGACGGCGAGCCAGCACGCCGCCATCATCGGGTGGTTGGGGCCGCGCAGGAGCACCCGGTTCCCGGGGACCACCCCCAGGTCGTCGCGCAGGACGTGCGCGACGCGGTTGGAGGTCTCCAGCAGCTCGCGGTAGCTCCAGCGCCCGCCCGGGAAGAGGATGGCGGCGCGGTCGCCGTGGCCGCGCTCCACCATGCGGTCCAGCAGCTCCACCGCGCAGTTCATCCGCGGGGGGTAGGCGGCCAGCTCCGGGAGGACGGAGTAGTCCATGCGGGGCCACGCATCCCGCGGGGGGAGGTGGTCGCGCGCGAAGGTGTCCACGTGCGCGCTCCGCACCGCCTCAAGCTGCGCCGGCGTCGTTGCCATGGGCCGCTCCTCCTTTCTGGGGCTGGACGCTTCCGGTTCGGGCGAGCAGCTGCCCGGCGATGACCAGCTTCTGGATCTCGGTGGTCCCCTCGTAGATGCGCAGCGCCCGCACCTCGCGGTAGAGGCGCTCCACCGCCGCCCCCGCCACCACGCCGCGCCCCCCGAAGAGCTGCACCGCGTCGTCGATGACCCGCTGCGCCGCCTCGGTGGCGTGGAGCTTGGCCATGGCGGCCTCGCGGGTGACGCGCTCCGCGCCCCGGTCGCGGGTCCAGGCGGCGCGGTACACCAGGAGGGCGCTGGCGTCCACGGCCACCGCCATCTCGGCGATGCGGGCCCGGGTGAGCTGGTGCTCCGCCAGCGGCCGGCCGAAGACCTCGCGCCGCCGCGCGAACGCGATCGCCTCGGCGAGCGCCCGCCGCGCGAACCCGAGCGCCGCCGC
>DATAAL010000789.1:0-11985 GCA_036260145.1 Longimicrobiaceae bacterium
GCGGGGCGGCGCTACCAGTCGGTGACCCTGGAGGCCGACGCCCATCACCTGATGACGGACGTGTGGACCTCGGTGGGGGTGGTGGTGGGGGTGGTGGCGGTGGGGGCCACCGGGTGTGAGCGGCTGGACCCGCTGATCGCCATCGCCGTGGCGCTCAACGTGGTGCGCGTGGGGGTGAAGCTGCTGCAGCGTTCGCTGCTGGGGCTACTGGACACGGCGCTCCCGGAGCGGGAGCGCGACGCCATCGCGGCGGTGCTGCAGGCCCATGAGGGGGAGGGGGTGCAGTTCCACGCCCTGCGCACCCGGCAGGCGGGGGCGCGGCGCTTCGTCTCCGTCCACGTGCTGGTCCCCGGGGAGTGGACGGTGCAGCGGGGGCACGACCTGCTGGAGCGCCTGGAGGAGCAGATCCGCGCCGCGGTGCCTAGGAGCACCGTGTTCACGCACCTGGAGCCGCTGGAGGACCCGGCATCGTGGGCGGACGTGAGATTGGAGAGGGGGCAGATCCCGGAGCGGTAGGCGTCGGCGGATGAATTCCTTGCCCGCCGGGCGGGTGAGAACTATTGTCCTTATGGTTGCGATCCGTTCCCCTCCGCGCCGCCCTGCCATGAGCCTGCTTACCCGTCTGCTAGCGCCTCCGCGCCTCCTCGCCATGCTCGTCTTGGCAATCACCATTGCCGATCCCGCAGCCGCGCAGAGCCGCGGGCTCTCGATCAGGCATGGCCCGAGCGAGCGTCGGATCGCCCTGGTGATCGGTAACGCCGCCTATGCGGACGGTCCGCTGAAGAACCCGGTCAACGACGCGCGGGCGATGGCCCGGGCGCTCCGGGAGGTGGGATTCGACGTGACCCTAGCGGAGAACCAGACGCGGTCACAGATGCGCCAGGTGATCCGGCGCTTCGGAGATTCGCTTGGGGAAGGCGGGGTGGGCCTGTTCTACTACGCCGGGCATGCGGTGCAGGTCGCCGGACAGAACTACCTGATCCCTCTCGGCGCGGAAGTCGGCAGCGAGTACGAGGTGGACGACGAGGCTGTGAGCCTAGGCCTGGTGCTCGATCAGATGCAGGCGGCAACAAACCCACTGAACATCCTGATCCTCGACGCCTGCCGGAACAATCCCTTCGCCCGCTCCTTCCGCTCGCCGTCGCAGGGCCTCGCCTCGGTGGATGCGCCTGCCGGGACCCTGATTGCCTACGCCACCGCGCCAGGAAGCGTGGCCAGCGACGGATCCGGTCAGAACGGCGTCTACACGCGGGAGATCCTCCGCCAGATGCGGACGCCGGGTCTGTCCATCGAGGACGTGTTCAAGCGGACGCGCATCGCTGTGCGCCAGGCTACCTCCGGGGAGCAGGTCCCCTGGGAATCGAGCTCCCTGGTGGGCGAGTTCTCCTTCCTTCCCGGAGGGCGGCCCATGCTGGCGGCCGGTTCCCCTCCACCCGAGCCTAGTTCCGGGAGCAGGACCGGCGCAACCGTGCCCGTCCACGAGGGCGGCACGCTCCTTCCGGCATCCAGCCGAGTAGCTCTCCGACTGGCCGACACCGTTTCCAGCAGGACTGCGAGGGTGGGAGACCTGGTGCGGATGGAGGTCGTCTCGGACGTGGTCGTGGGCGGGGAGGTCGTGGTTCGGGCCGGGGCGGAGGCGATCGGCCAGGTGGCGGAATCGAGGCGCGCGGGACGGCTCGGCCGGTCGGGGCGTCTCACCATCGCGCCGGTAGCCGTCTTCGCAGTGGACCAGCAACGGATGGGCCTGTGGGCCACACCCCGCCGCCAGGAAGGCAACGGGAGAGCCGCCGAGACGGCGGCCCTGGTCTTTGTCGCCGGTCCCCTTGGCGCCCTGGTCAAGGGGGGCGAGGTGACGATCCCCGCCGGAACCGAGCTGGAAGCCTTTACGGACGCCCCCTACCACATCGCGCCCCGGCAACGATCCCGGTAGGAGGTCCGGACCCCTCCTGCTATCCCATCAGCCTGGCCATGATGGCCTTCTGGACGTGCAGCCGGTTCTCGGCCTCGTCCCAGACCCGCGAGCGCGCCCCCTCAATCGCCCCGTCGGTGACCTCCTCCCCCCGGTGGGCCGGGAGGCAGTGCAGGAAGATCGCCCGCTCGGAGGCGGTCTCCATCAGCTCCTCGCTCACGCAGAAGCCGGCGAAGTCACGGACGCGCTTCGCGGCCTCCTCCTCCTGCCCCATCGATGCCCACACGTCGGTGTTGACCACGTCCGCCCCGGCCACCGCCTCGCGCGGGTCGTGGGTGGTCACGACGTTCGCGGCGCCCCGGGCCCGCTCCAGGATCTCCGCGTCCGGCTCGTACCCCGCCGGGTAGGCCAGGCGCAGCTCGAAGCCGAAGCGGTAGGCGGCGTTGAGCCAGGAGTTGGCCATGTTGTTCCCGTCGCCCACCCACGCCACCTTCACCCCCGACAGGTCCGGACCGAAGTTCTCCTGGATGGTCTGCAGGTCAGCCATGATCTGGCAGGGATGGAGGAGGTCGGTGAGCCCGTTGATGACGGGGACGGTGCCCCACCGGGCCAGCTCCTCGGGGTCGCTCTGGGCGAAGGTGCGGATCATGATCCCATCCACCATGCGCGACAGGACCCGCGCCGTGTCGCGGATGGGCTCCCCGCGCCCGAGCTGGATATCGCGCGAGGAGAGGAAGAGGGCGTGCCCGCCGAGCTGGTACGTCCCCACCTCGAACGACACCCGGGTGCGGGTGGAGCTCTTGGTGAAGATCATGGCGAGCGTCTTCCCGGCGAGCGGCTTCCCGGTGTACTCGCCGCGCTTCATCCGTGCAGCGAGGTCCAGCGTCTCGTACAGCTCGTCCCGGGTGAAGTCCGGGATGGCGAGGAAGTGGCGCACCTGGTTCTGGGGCATGGCAGGTCTCGGATCGGGGTGTTCTGACGGGGACCGCGGCCGCTCCGTCCCGGAGCGCGGCAAGATAGCACCCGCCGTCCGGCCCGACCACATCCGCCACGGCGGCGCCCCGGGGACCCTTCCGAGCCTGCGGCGAGTACCATTGCTCGTTACGCCGGCCGCGGCGCGGGACGTGCGGTGGGTCGGTCCGCCGCTCGCGGCGCTTTCGATCCGGGGCGGAGCCCCGTACAATCAGCAGGGGACCCCGCCGGCCTCTCGGCAGTCCGCTCGTCCTTCACGCACCCAGACGGGACCTCATGAAGCGCTTCCTCACCCTTTTCCTGCTCGCCGGCCTCGCGGCGTGTGACCTGTTCACCGGCTCGGACGGCGACGACGAGCAGCGGGTTCCCCGGGTGGGAGACCGCTTGCAGCTCAACGTGCAGTTCAGAGAGAACTGCACCAATCCCATCCTCCGGGGCGGACGGGTGGTGGCGGTGTCGCAGCGCCTGATCGTCGTGGCGGACACCTCGAACCCCGCCCCCGGCTTCTCGGACGCCGACTACCAGGAGTTCGCCTCGACGTTCGACAACCTGGTGTGGCCGGTGGACACCCGGACCTTCGGGGAGCCCACGGACATCGACAAGAACGATCGGATCATCGCTTTCTTCACCCGGGCCATCAACGAGCTGACCGCGCCCACCTCCAATTCGTTCGTGAGCGGACTGGTGTACTCGCGCGACCTGTTCCCCAAGAAGGAGACCGGGAATTTCGCCGCGTGCCAGTCGAGCAACGAGGCGGAGCTGATGTACCTCATGGTCCCCGACCCGTCGCGGGGCGGGGCGTTCACCCACGAGAACGTGAAGCGCAGCACCGTCGGTGTTCTGGCGCACGAGTTCCAGCACGTGCTCAACGCGGGACGGCGGCTGTACGTCCAGCGCGCCCCGCAGAACGTCTGGAACGAGGAGGTGTGGCTCAACGAGGGGCTCAGCCACATCGCCGAGGAGCTGGTGTTCTACGAGGCCAGCGCCCTCAGTTCCCGGCGCAACATCGACCTCAACCTGCTCCGGTCCACGCCGACGATCCTCAACGCGGTCAACGCGTACCAGGTCCAGAACCTCAGCCGGCTGATCAACTACTACGGGAACCCGGAGCAGAACTCGCCGTACGACACCGACGACGACCTGGCCGCGCGCGGCGCCGCCTGGGCCTTCCTGCGCTACGCCGCCGACCGCCGCGACGGCGACGACCGCGCCTTCTTCAACGCGCTGGTGAACTCCAACGTCATCGGGCTGGCCAACCTCCGGGCGGCGCTCGGCGGCAGCACCGACCCGATCCCGTGGGTGCGTGACTGGAACGTCTCCGTGTACACGGACGACGCGGTGTCGGGGGTGGACGCCCGCTTCACCCAGCCGAGCTGGAACTTCCGCTCAGTCCTCCCGGCGTTGCGCAGCAATCAGTTCCCGCTGCGCGTGAGGCCCCTGACGAACGGGGTCTCCACCGGTCCGATCACCCTGAATGCCGGTGGAGCCGCCTATCTCCGCTTCGCGGTCGCGCCGGGGGGGAGAGCCGAGGTCCGTGCGGGGGTGGGCGGGGCTCCGGCGACCGGCTCGTGTCCGGGCGGAACGCAGGTCTCCGGGCTGCAGGTGGGGCAGGTGTTCCACTCGCCCGCGGGGGCGCCGCAGCTCCTGTGCGTGGACGGAGGGGCGAGCGGCGGGGAGTTCACCCTGATCCCCTTCTACGGCTCGGAGGCCTCCAGCGCCAACATCGTGGTGGACTTCACGGCCACGGGGATCCAGACGGTGACCGGCCCGCCCAATCCCTCGCTCAGCCCGTTCGACGCCCCGCTCGTGTCCTTCCAGGGGGCCCCGGTGTATCAGGAGGATCTCCGCATCGAGCGTGCGGTCCGCGAGCGCGAGCGGGAGCTGGGCCGGCTGATCCGGGGCGGGGGTGCGACGCGCTCGGTATCGGCCCCGGCGGCGCAGGACCCGACCAGGCTCTCCTTCTCCGTGGTGAGGACACGCTGATGCGCGCGGCGCTGCTCGCACTGGCGGTGGCGCTCGGGGCGTGCGCCCCCCGCACCCCCGCCCCCGGGCCGGGGGCCCCGCAGACGGCCGAGGACCGGGTGGTGGGGACGGTCCGGGTGACCGGCTCCCTCCCGGTGGACGTACAGGTGAACGTGCAGGAGCCGGGGGGACGCTTCGTGAGGGTGACGGGGCCCCTCGCGGCGGAGGTGCGGCGCCTCTCGGGGGCGGTGGTGGAGGTGTGGGGCCGTCCGGCGGCGGGCGGGGCGATCGAGGCGGCCGGGTACGAGGTGCGCTCGGTGGACGGCGCCCCGGTGGTGATGGGGATGGTGGAGCGCGCGGCGGAGGGCGGGTTCCAGCTCCGCAGGCGGGACGGGAGCGTGGTCCGCCTGACCGGCGCCACCTCTCAGCTCCGCGTGGGGCAGAAGGTGTGGGTGCAGGGAGCGTCCACGGTCCAGGTGCAGAGCTACGGGGTCATCACGCCCTGACCGGTGCCGGGAGCGACGCTCCGGAACGACGGCGCCCCCGGAGTCCTCGCGGCTCCGGGGGCGCCGTCGCGTGAGCGACGAAACCCAGCCGTCACACAGCTCCGACCGGGCCGCGCCCGCGCGGGTGCTAGTCGTTGAAACAGTAGCACCGGTTGGTCGTGGGATCGCAGGCGCCCCACGAGTAGTTCGCCCGGATGCAGTCCTGGTTGCAGCGGTAGTCGCACGTCTGACGGGCCGGCGCGCCCGTACCCGGCGACGCGAGTGCCTGGCTGGCCCCGAGGCCGAGTGCAGCGGCCACGGCGGCGGCAAACACGGTCCGGAGCCCGAGGCGGGTGATCTGGCGCATCGTTTCTCCCGGTGAGTGGGGAATGAAAAGCGGTGCAGTGGACTGCGACACGCGGCACGCCGGAACCAAGCACCACCCTGCCGGCACGATGCGCGTTTTGGTCCAAAATGAATCTACGGATTGCGACGCAAAAAGGAATACCCGGGTCGGATACCCTGTTACAGGCTGCAGTTGCGTGAGGGATGAGCGCCCGAAGGGGCGAGACCCGACAGCAGTTCCGTCGGGGCTCGCCGCACTTATGCACGGTCGTCTCGTGCATTAGTGCGCGCCAGCCCGGCCCCCGCGCCAGCGGGGGACACGCCCGAATCCGCCGTCGCCTCACGTCCCCACGTACTTCAACCCGCTCCCGGTGTTGAACAGGACCACCGAGTCGTCCGGCCCCAGAACTCCCCTCTCGCGGAGCACCGGTACGGCGGCTGCAGTCGCGGCACCCTCCGGGGCGCAGAAGATCCCCGTGAGCCCGCCCACGATCGGGGTCCAGCGGCGCATCTCGTCGTCGGAGACCGCCACCGCGGCCCCCCCGGATTCGCGGATCACCCTCAGCACCAGGAAGTGCCCCACCCCGCGGGGGACGCGCAGCCCCGAGGCGTAGGTGTGCGCTCCGGTCCAGGGCTCCGCGTCCGGGTCCCCACGCTCCCAGGCGCGCACGATGGGGGCGCACCCCGCCGCCTGCACGGTGATCATCTTCGGGCGCTCGGCACCGATCCACCCCAGGCGCTCCATCTCGTCGAACGCCTTCCAGATCGCCACCACTCCCATCCCCCCGCCGCTCGGGTACACGATGGCGTCGGGGAGCTTCCACCCGAGCTGCTCCGCGACCTCGTACCCCATGGTCTTCTTCCCCTCCGCCCGGTACGGCTCCCGAAGGGTGGAGAGGTCGAACCACCCGTGGTCGCGCACTCCCTCGGCGACCCGGGCGGCGCAGTCGCTGATCAGCCCGTCGAAGAGCTCCAGGTCGGCGCCCAGCGCGCGCATCTCCTCCACGATCGGGCGGGGCGTGTCCCGCGGGACGACGATGTGCGCCCGGATCCCGGCGGCGGCGGCATAGGCCGCGGTGGCGCTCCCCGCATTCCCGGCGGAGGCCAGCGCCACCTCGGTGATCCCCAGCTCCTTCGCGCGGGAGACCGCCATGCACAGCCCACGCGCCTTGAAGGAGGCGGTGGGGTTCTGCGCCTCGTCCTTGATCCAAACGCGCCCCAGCTCCAGCTCGCCGGCCAGCCTGGGAAACTCCACCAGCGGCGTCCACCCCTCGCCCAGGCGGACGGCGTTCGCGGGGTCCCGCACGGGGAGGATCTCAGCGTAGCGCCACAGGTCGGCGGAGCGCCCGGCCAGGTCCTCGCGCGAAAGGCGCCGTCCCACCTCGTCCAGATCGTAGCGGGCGAAGAGGGGCTTCTGGCAGCAGGAGGAGAGCCGCTGCAGCTCCTCGCTCTCGTGCCGCGCGCCGCAGACGGTACACTCCAGGTGGCTGGCGCCGCCGAGGGCGGCGAGGGTGGATGTCATGCTCGGTTGCGGTCTCAGGATGGAGGACGGGTGATCACCTTCGGGGGGGCCGGACAGCGACGATGGTCTCGACCCCGCCGCCGCACTCCGGGCAGGAGGCGGTACTCCCCTCCGCCCAGCGGTGGCAGGCGGGACAGAGGGAGACCAGCGGCCCCTCCGCCTCCGGGGCGGCGGGGAGGAGGAAGGCCGTCCCGTCCTCGCCCACCATGCGGAGCGAGGGCCCGGTGTAGAAGTGCGCCAGGAGGTCGCGCAGGTCCAGGTCTCCCGCGCTGGCAACCACGTCCTCGCGCGTCACGGCGGTGCGGTTGCGGAAGCGGGAGCGCTCGGCGGTCCAGGTGCGCTCCACCCCGGGCTCCGGCGCCAGCACGGCGGTGAGGCCCCGGGACTCCAGCCGGAACGGCACGGCCAGCCGGCTCCGGAGCCGCTCCGCCGCCTCGTGCACCGCCTTCGCGGGGGCGAGCTGCCTCCGGTTGGCGGGGTGGACCGAGGGATCGGAGAAGATGACCGCGCGCGCGTGCGACCAGAGCGGCGTCCGCAGGTCGCCAACGTCGGTCTCCGCCACCGCGGTCAGGTCGTAGGGCCGCTCCACCGGCCCCACCTCGACGCGCGTCCCCACCAATCCGGGTGCCCCCTCCAGCTCGGCGAGCAGCGCGGCGGCCAGGAGATCGCGCCGCTGACGGTCGGTAAGGGGCGACCAGAGGTCGGGGTCGAGCAGCTCGGGTGGGAGTGCGGTCTCGGCGGACATGCGCGTCTGCGGGCTCCGGTCTCGGGTGAGCCCGCAAGATCACGCCGGGCGCCCCGGAGCGTCAACCCGCGGAATCGGCCTGTCCGTTCGGCCCACGCCTCTCCACGATAATCGCCGATCCTACAGCATACAAGAGGTCACGTCGTACAACATCTCCATCGAGCGTGTTGCGTGCCCGGGCTTTGTACCGGCTCCAGTGCGGGGCGTAAGGAGGTGCTGCCCACCCGTGCGAGCCGCCCTCTGGCGGGCAGAGCACGGCACGCTTATTTCAGAAGGCGGGCCGGCCGTCGACGTGGCCACGGTCGCGCCACCCG
This sequence comes from Longimicrobiaceae bacterium, assembly GCA_036260145.1. Classification (GTDB taxonomy): domain Bacteria; phylum Gemmatimonadota; class Gemmatimonadetes; order Longimicrobiales; family Longimicrobiaceae; genus JAFAYN01. The sequence continues at coordinate 8,255 of DATAAL010000789.1, forward strand.
TCCGGCACGCCCGGCAACCCAACGACCCGAGCGGATCCCATGGACCAGATCAGACGGATGCAGGACGAGGAAGACGAGGAGACCCCGGAGCACACTCCGGCGTCGCCCAAGGAGGACATGCCCACCACCCCGCTCACGGACCCCATCCGCGAGCGGCTGTTCAAGTCCCGCACGGTGATCATCAGCGGCGAGGTCAGCCAGCGGCTGGCGGCGAGCGTGATGGCGCAGCTCCTGGCTCTCTCGGCCGAGTCGGACGATCCGATCACCGTGTTCATCAACTCCCAGGGCGGGCACGTGGAGTCCGGCGACACCATCCACGACATGGTCCGCTTCGTGAAGCCGCGCGTACGGATCGTGGGCACCGGGTGGGTGGCCAGCGCCGGGGCGCTGATCTACGTGGCGGTGCCGCGCGAGGAACGTTTCTGCCTCCCGCACACCCGCTTCCTGCTGCACCAGCCGGCAGGGGGCGTCGGGGGCACCGCGGCCGACATCGACATCGAGGCGCGGGAGATCCTCAAGATGCGGCAGCGGATGAACCAGATCTTCGCGGAGGCGACCGGGCAGCCGGTGGAGCGGATCGACGACGACACCCGGCGGAACTTCTGGCTCTCGGCGCAGGAGGCGATCGACTACGGGCTGGTGGGGCAGATCATCAGCAGCGTCGACGAGCTTCGGTAGGTATCAGGTATACCTGCTTTGTAGAACTGCTGTGTTCGGGCGTGTCCCCCGCGGGCGCGGGGGCCGGGCTGCGGCTCCGTAAGCCAGCAGACTACGCTGGCTAACGGAGTCGAGCCCCACGATACTGCGGTGGGTCTCGCCCCTGCGGGCTCGCATCCCTCGTGCAACCACTCTCCTTCGTACACATCAGGCCCTCTTCAGCACCTGCTCCGCGGCACGTACCCCCGCTGTCACCGCACCCTCCACCGTGGGGGCGTACAGATAGTCTCCCGCGAGCACGATCCCTCCTTCACCCTGCTGTGCGACGCGGCGCAGCTCCCCGAGCCCCGTCAGGTACCCCGGCGGAAAGAGCGTCCACCCCTCGGGCCAGCGGTAGGTCTCCGCGCGGGCGATCCTCCCCCGCACCGCCGGGAGCGCCTCGACCACCTCGGGGAGGAGCGCTTCCGCCACCCTCCGGGGCTCCGCCTCCGCCAGCCGCTCCCCCGTCTCCGGGGTGGGAAAGACCACCAGCAGCCCCTTCCCTTCCGGCACCAGCCCCGGCCCCTTGTTCTCCTCCACGCACACGGCGGCCACGGAGCGTGCTTCCCCGCGCGGGAAGGACAGCCCGAACCAGCGCACCCCCGCCGGCCGGTCCAGGAAGAGCGCCAGGGAGACTGTGGGGCGCATGCGCACCCCGGCCAGCCGGTCCGCAAGCGGGGAGCCGGCCAGCACGGCGCAGGCACGGGGCGCCGGGAGGGCCACCACCGCCCGGTCGAACTCCCGGCCCTGCCCGCCCGCGACGACCCGCACCCTCCCCCCCGCGGGCTCCACCCGCTCCACCGGGGCGGAGAGCCGCACCTCGCCCCCGCGCTCCCGTACCCCCGCGAGGAGCGCCTCGCAGAAGCCACCCGCGCCGCCGCGCAGGGCGAAGATCTGCACCGTGGTACCATAGCGGGCCAGCATGTGGTAGAGCGCCGCAGTGGTCTCCTCCGGGGCGACGCCGTACCCGGTGGCGAGGAGCGGATACGCCAGGTACTCCACGAAGTCGCGCCCCATCTCCCGCGCCCCCCAGGCGGCGATGGACTCCCGGTCGAGCCCGGCCCCGACCGCGCGCTCCAGCGCGTGCATCTCCAGCACCTCCCCGTGGCGCGACAGGAAGGGGAGGTAGGAGGCGCCCAGGCGCATCTTGAGGGTGAGCGGAAGGGCGCCGGAGGCCAGCATGCTCGCCACGTTCCCGTACACCACCTCGTGCGTCCGTCCCCTCCTGCGCAGCGCGTCCCGGCCCACCGAGCGCACCGCCAGCGCTCCCCCGCCCGCCTCCTGCAGCAGCCGGAAGAACTCCACGTACATGGATCCGACGAGCTGCGTGGCCGGGTCGACACGGAAGCCGTCCACCCCGTCCGTCCACGTCCGCCCCCCCACCCCGGGGCGCGCCTCGAACACGGTCACGGAGGCCCCGCCACGGGCCAGGGTGTGGGCCGCGGCGGCCCCTGAGGGCCCCGCCCCGATGACGGCGACGCGGAGAGAAGGTCGGTTCATCCGGTTGCGGACGATCAGAGGACGAAGCGCGATCCTCACCCGGGGTGACGGCCTGCGCCCGACGCGCCGATGCCGAAGCACGCGAGAGGGATGCGCGCGCAGCCCGACCCCCCACCAGGGGGGGAAACGCCAGAACGAGCGGTTCAGAGCCGCTCAGCTGTTCCAGGCCGCGCCATTCCATAGCAATCCCCGCACCCGTCTAACCGCCCTTGCCCCGGTCGAACGCCCGTCCTAAGTTGCACCCTCCCCCCAAACCTTTGTCGCCCGGAGATTTCATGGATCGCCGAGAGTTCCTGGTGCAGGGCGCGCTGGTTACCGCGGGCCTCGCCGCCTTCGGACCCGAGGCCGTCGCGGGGATCGCTCCCGGAGCGCTCGTCGCCCCGCAGGCGGACCCCGCCGTCCGCGAGCTGGCGATGCGCGCCCTGGACGCCGCCAAGCTGGCGGGCGCCACCTACGCGGACGTGCGCGTCTCCCGCAACCGCAACCAGAGCCTGGCCACCCGCGAGCGTCAGATCACCTCCATCGGGGATACGGAGACGTACGGCTTCGGGGTCCGGGTCCTGGCCGGAGGGAGCTGGGGGTTCACTGCCAGCCGCGAGATGACGCTCCCGGAAGCCGAGAGGGTGGCCCGGCAGGCGGTGGCCCAGGCCCGGGCCAACTCCACCGCCCGGCTCCGCCCCGTGACGCTGGCCCCCACCGAGAGCTACCCCGACGCCACCTGGCGCTCCCCGGTGCAGGTCGACCCGTTCGACATCCCCGTGGAAGAGAAGGTGGCGCTGATGCTCGCCGCCAACGAGGAGGCGCTCCGGGTGCAGGGGGCGCGCTTCGTCAACTTCAACATGTTCTTCCTCCGGGAAGAGAAGACCTTCGCCTCCACCGAGGGAACCTTCACCTATCAGATCGTCTACCGCTCCTTCCCGCGAATGACCATCACCGCGGTGGGGAACGGCGACTTCCAGACGCTGGCGTCCACCGACGTGCAGCCGATGGCGCTGGGGTACGAGCACGTCCGCGACTCCCGGTTCCTGGAGAACGCGCCGCGCTGGGCGGAGACCGCGGTGAAGAAGCTGAGCGCGAAGCCGGTGCAGCCCGGGCGGTACGACCTGGTCCTCCTCCCCTCGCACCTCTGGCTCACCATCCACGAGTCCATCGCGCACCCCGCCGAGCTGGACCGGATCCTCGGCTTCGAGGCCAACTACGCCGGCACCTCCTTCATCTCGCCCCTCGACCGCTTCCTCGGCCGCTTCCGCTACGGCCCGGACTTCCTGAACATCCAGGGCGAGCGCTCCGCGCGCGGCGGCCTCTCCACGGTAGGCTGGGACGACGAGGGGGTGAAGCCGGACGAGTACCTGATCGTGCGCAACGGGATCCTGAACGACCTGCAGACCACGCGCGAGCAGGCCCCCCTGCTGGCCGACTGGTACCGCAGCCAGGGACGGCCGGTGCGCAGCCACGGCAACTCCTACGCGGAGAGCTGGGCGGACGTGCAGTTCCAGCGCATGCCCAACGTGAACCTCCTCCCCCACCCGGAGCGC
>DATAAL010000790.1:0-3055 GCA_036260145.1 Longimicrobiaceae bacterium
CGCCGGCTCCGGGAGATGGGGGCCACCCGGCTGGTGCTCTGCTGCATGACCGTGCACCATCTGGTCCCTAGGCTCCCCGAAGAGCTCCGGGAGCGGGTGGTCCCGCTCCCGGAGCTCATCCTTCGCGACCTCCTCCCCCCCGCGGGGCGGTACCTGATGGTGTGCTCCAGCGGGACGCGCGCTTTCCGGCTGTTCGAGCGCCATCCGCTCTGGGAAACAGCGCGGGACCGCATCGTCCTCCCTCACCAGGCGGACCAGGAGACCATCCACCGCGACCTGATCTACCCGGTCAAGCGGCTCGTGGATCTGGACACCCTCACCCCGATCCTCGCCGGCCTCCTGGAGAAGTACCGGGCCGACGGATTCATCGTGGGGTGCTCGGAGGTGCACGTCATCGCCAAGCACTTCCTGGCCGGGGAGGGGTGCGGCTACGCCTGTGTCGACCCGTTCCTGGCCGTGGCGCGGGGGTTGTCGCGCCGGGCTGCGGCGTGACCTACGGCTTCGTCGCCGCGACGCTGTCCGGCACGACGATCTCGAACTCCCCGCCGGAATACACTCTGAGCGTCACCTGCTGTCCGCGGCGGTGTCGGTCCCACACGTCGCGCGGGACCTGCCTGGTGTAGACCTTCCCCTCCTCGTCGACGAAGGTGAGGGTGTAGACCTCCCCGCGCCGTCCCTCGCGCTCCTGGCGCTTCAGCCCGGGGTCCGGCCACTTCGGTTCCTCACCCTCCCTGCCGGCGGCGCGCGCGGTGCGCTCCGGCATCCACCGTTCGATCTCGTAGCGGTAGCGGGTAGCGTACACCGGCTCGCTGCGGTACACCGGCTCCTGGTAGGTTTCCGTGTGGTACTGCGTGGTGTAGGTGGTGCGTGTGCACTCCCGGTCCGAGAAGTACCCGTTGCCGTGGTCCACCGTCCCGCAGACGTACGTCTCGGTCCCGCTCGGAACCTGCTCGGACACCTGCCGGGTGCGCGTCTCGTAGTGGTCGAACACCTGCTCGTGGTGGTGCACGTCCTGCCAGTGCCTGATCTCCCGTCCGCCCTCCGGGAGGCTCCACCCCTCTTCCTCCACCGTCCGGTACCGTTCCACGGCGACCGTCCGCTCCCAGGTCCGGTCGGTGACGGTGGCGGGCACCTTCTCGGGCGTGGCGATGGCGACGATGCCGGCGATCCCCGCAGCCCCCAGCCCCCAGCGGATGAATCTCCCGCGCCGGTTCCGGCGGGTGGAGGGAGGCGGAGCGGATACGACGCGGACCGGCTCGGGCGTCGAAGTTGGAGGGAGTTCGCCCTCCCCGTACTCGTAGGTCTCCTGGCTCTTGCTGGAGCCCCGTGGCGCCCCGCACCCGGAGCAGGCGTCCTGCAGAGCGCGGGTGCTGGCACCGCAGTGCTCGCAGATCCAGTCCGCGCCCGCGGTGGCCTGCCGCAGGAGCCCTGCGTCGGTCACCTCCTGCTCGTTGGCCGGGAGGTAGAAACGGACCTCGTCCGGGCGCGGCGTCCCGCAGCTCTCGCACACGGTGAAGCGGCCGCGGATCCCCCGCGTACCGCAGGTGGAGCAATCCCAGCGTCCTTCTCGGATGGCCATGGGCACCTCGGTGAGGAGACGAGGGGTGGTGCGGGCGTAACCCGCAGATCAATGCGACGATTGGACTTGCGTGGCCGGACGAGCAGGTCCCAAATATCGTCTCTCGCGTGCTCGGGGACAAGGGACGGACCCGCTCCGTCCGCTCCGGACGGTTGCTGCGGACCAGCGTTCCGAATAGCTTCCCCGCAATCCCGTATGAAACCTCGGCTCCGGCATCCCATGGACCGTAGAGAGTTCCTCCTGACTGGCGCGGCGCTGGCCGCGGGTGTGGCGCTCCCCGACCTCGTCCCGCGGGCGGAGGCCTCCTTCGCCGGCTTCGCGCAGGACCCCGCTGTCCGCGACCTCGCCATGCGGGCGCTGGATGCCGCCAAGCTGGCGGGGGCGCAGTACGCCGACGTACGCATCTCCCGGAACCGCAACCAGTCGGTATCCACCCGGGAGCAGCGGATCACCGGGTTCGAGGACAGCGAGACCTTCGGGTTCGGGGTGCGGGTGCTGGCGGGCGGGGCCTGGGGGTTCGCGGCCAGCCGGGAGCTGACCGCCCCGGAGGTGGAGCGGGTGGCGCGGCAGGCGGTGGCTCAGGCCAGGGCGAACGCGCAGGCGGTTGCGCGGTCGGTGGTCCTCGCCCCCGTGGAGCGCTACCCGGACGCGGTCTGGCGCTCCCCGATCCGGATCGACCCGTTTGAGGTGCCGATCGAGGACAAGGTGGCGCTGCTCTTCGCCGCCAACGAGGCGGCGCTCCGGGTGAGGGGGGCGCGCTTCGTCACCTCGTCCGTGTTCTTCCTGCGCGAGGAGAAGACCTTCGCCTCCACCGAGGGGACCTTCACCCGGCAGACCGTCTACCGGAGCTACCCGCAGATGAGCGTGACGGCGGTGGCGCCGGACGGGGGCGACTTCCAGTCCCGCAACTCCACCCCGGTGCAGCCGATGGGGCTGGGGTACGAGCACGTCCGCGACTCGCGCCTGGTGGAGAACGCCCCGGTCTGGGCGGAGGACGCGGTGAAGAAGCTGAGCGCGAAGCCGGTGCAGCCCGGGCGGTACGACCTGGTCCTCCTCCCCTCGCACCTCTTCCTGACCATCCACGAGTCCATCGCGCACCCCACCGAGCTGGACCGGATCCTCGGCTTCGAGGCCAACTATGCCGGCACCTCCTTCATCTCGCCCCTCGACCGCTTCCTCGGCCGCTTCCGCTACGGCCCGGACTTCCTGAACATCCAGGGCGAGCGCTCCACCCCCGGCGCCCTGGCGACGGTCGGCTGGGACGACGAGGGGGTCAGGCCGGAGGACTACCTGATCGTGAAGGACGGGATCCTGAACGACCTGCAGACCACCCGGGAGCAGGCCCCCCTGCTGGCCGACTGGTACCGCAGCCAGGGACGGCCGGTGCGCAGCCACGGCAACTCCTACGCGGAGAGCTGGGCGGACGTGCAGTTCCAGCGCATGCCCAACGTGAACCTCCTCCCCCACCCGGAGCGC
>DATAAL010000791.1:0-2199 GCA_036260145.1 Longimicrobiaceae bacterium
CCTGCGCGAAGACCCCCGCCTCACTTCACCGTGGTGGGCTCAGAAGAGGCCCAGTTCCAGCTCCTCCCCCGCCCCGTCTCCCTCCCCGTCGGCACCCGGCTCCGCGACGAGCGAAGGATCCAGGAGGCTCTCCTCCTCGTCTCCCGGTCCCGCCTCCGGCGCCGTCTCGCGCGGCTCCGCGGTGCGGGTGACCGCCACGATCCGGTCGTGCGCGGAGATCTCCAGGACGCGGTCGGCGCGGGTGCGGGGCTCGCCGGGGGCGATCTCGTCGCCGTGGATGCGGAGGACGCGCCCCACCGCGGTGACGGCCACCAAGTCCTCGTCCGGGAGGAGCTCCCGGGCGGAGACCAGGCTCCCGGTCTCCCTGAGCACCGGGAGGACCACGCTCCCCATCCCCCCGCGCCCCTGCACCGCGAGGTCCTCCAGCGGGATCCGCTTGGCGAACCCGCGCTCGGTGACCACGCACAGGTCGGCGTCGCGGCGCACCGCCACCATCCCCACCGCCTCCTCGCCCGCCCTGAGCTTGATCCCGCGCACCCCCTGGGCGACCCGGCCCATCAGCGGGACCTCGGCCTCGGGGAAGCGGATCGCCCGGCCGCCGCTGGCGACCAGGACCACGTCGCCGCTTCCGTCGGTGAGCTGTACGTCCACCAGACGGTCGCCCTGCTTGACCACCAGCGCCTCGCACCCCCCCTCGCGCGGGCGGGAGTACTGGTCCAGCGGGGTGCGCTTCACGCTCCCGTCGGCCGTGGCGAAGAGGAGGAAGCGGTTCTCCGGGTACGCCGACACGGCGAGCATGGCGGAGATCCGCGCCCGGCGCGGGAGGTTGAGGAGCTGGTGGACCGACTTCCCGCGCGAAGCGCGCCCCGCCTCCGGGATCTCGCTCACCGGGAGCCAGTGGACCTTGCCGTCCTCGGTGAAGAACAGGAGCATGCTCCCGGTGCTGGAGACGAAGACGTGCTCCAGGTAGTCGCTCTCGTACCGCTCCATCCCCGCGAGTCCCTTCCCGGCGCTCATCCGCCGCCGGTAGAGCACCATGGGGACCTGCTTGGCGAATCCCTCGCGGCTGACGCTGACCACCACGTCCTCCTCCGCCACCAGGTCCTCCAGCGAGAAGCTCTTCTCCGACTCCACGATCGCGGTGCGGCGCGCGTCGGCGTACCTCGCCGCCAGCTCCTCCAGCTCGGCGCACACCACCGAGATCTGCCGCTGGGGGCTGGCCAGGATCGCCTCCAGCTCCACGATGCTCGCCTGCAGCTCCGCCAGCCGGTCGCGCAGCTCCTTGCTCTCCAGCGCGGTGAGGCGGGAGAGGCGCATGTTCAGGATGGCCTCCGCCTGCCGCTCGGAGAGCTTCAGCTCCTTCTCAAGCTTGGCGGCGGCGCTCTCCCGGGTGCGGGAGGAGCGGATGAGCTGGACCACCTTGTCGATCCTGCGGAGGGCCACCAGGAGCCCCTCCAGGACGTGCGCCTGGTCCCGGGCCCGCTCCAGCTCCCACCGGGAGCGCCGGACCACCACCTCCACCCGGTGGTCGCGGTAGCGCTCCAGCAGCTCCTTGAGGTTGAACTCGCGGGGGACGCCGTGCTCCAGCGCCAGGGTGATGACGCCGAAGGTGGTCTGCAGGGCCGTCCACTTGAAGAGCCCGTTCAGCGTCTTCAGCGCGTCCCCGCCCCGCTTCATCTCCACGACGATGCGGATCCCGTCCCGGTCGGACTCGTCACGCAGGTCGGAGATCTCGGTGAGCTTCCCGCTCTTGGTCAGCTCGGCGATCTGCTCGATGATCCGGGCCTTGTTGGTGCCGTACGGGATCTCGGTGACCACGAGCTGCTCGCGCCCCCCGCGCCGCTGCTCGCGGATCACCTTCGCCCGCATCACCACCCGCCCCCGCCCCCGCTCGTACGCATCCTGGATCCCCTGCCGGCCGACGATCACCCCTCCCGTGGGGAAGTCGGGGCCGGGGATGTGGCGCATCAGGTCGGCGACGGTGCACTCCGGGTGGTCCAGGAGGTGGATTGCCGCGGCGACCACCTCGCGCAGGTTGTGCGGCGGGATGTTGGTGCTCATCCCCACGGCGATCCCGCTGCTCCCGTTCACCAGCAGGTTCGGTATCCGCCCCGGCAGCACCCTCGGCTCCTGCAGCCGATCATCGAAGTTCGGCGCGAAGTCCACCGTCTCCTTGTCGATGTCCGCCAGCATCTCGGT
>DATAAL010000792.1:0-2303 GCA_036260145.1 Longimicrobiaceae bacterium
CGCCGGCCACACGGTGCACGTGGGTCTGGAGGAGTTCATCCTGCACCAGATCCCCTCCGGGATCCTCCACCCCCAGCGGCACTGCCTGCTGGGGAACGGGGTGGTGTTCGATCCCTTCCAGTTCTTCCAGGAGCTGGACGCCCTCACCGCGCGCGGCATCGACGCCGAGGGGAGGGTGGGGGTCAGCGGGCGCGCCCACCTCCTCCTCTCCTACCACAAGCTCCTGGACCGCGCCGCCGAGGCGCAGCGCGGGGCGGGGAAGATCGGCACCACCGGGCGGGGGATCGGGCCCGCGTACGAGGACAAGGTGGCGCGCCAGGGGATCCGCGTGGCCGACCTGCGCGACCCCGCCCGCGCGGAGGAGCTGCTCCGGCGCGCGGCCGAGCGCATCAACGTCCGCCTGGAGTGCATGCGGGTGGAGGAGCGCGTCGACGCCGGGGTGCTCATCCAGGAGGTCTTCGGGATCCGCGAGCGGCTCCTGGCGCTCTCCGTGGACACCGGGCGGGTGATCCACGACGCCCTCCGCGCCGGGAGGCACGTCCTCCTGGAGGGGGCGCAGGGGGCGCTCCTGGACGTGGACCACGGCACCTATCCCTACGTAACCTCCTCCAGCACCACCGCGGGCGGCGCGGGGCTGGGCGTCGGGATCGGCCCCACGGCCATCGACGCGGTGGTGGGGGTGGTGAAGGCGTACACCACGCGCGTGGGCTCCGGGCCGCTCCCCACGGAGCTTCCGTCCCCGATGCAGGAGCACGTACGCGAGCTGGGCGGGGAGTTCGGGGCCACCACGGGACGGCCACGGCGGTGCGGGTGGTTCGACGCGGTGGTGGTGCGCTACGCGGCAAGGGTGAACGGGCTCACCGGGCTGGCCGTCACCAAACTGGACGTGCTGGACACCCTGGAGGAGCTGAAGATCGCGGTGGGCTACCGCGCCGGGGGGAGCGATCTGGACGACTTCCCGGGCGACCTGGGGCTCCTGGAGGAGGCCGAGCCCATCTACGAGACGCTCCCCGGGTGGCGGGCGCCGACGCAGGACGCCCGCCGCTGGGAGGACCTTCCCGAGGGGGCGAAGACGTACCTTCGTCGCCTGGAGGAGCTGACCGGGGTGCCGATCTGGTACGTGTCGGTGGGGACCCGGCGCGACCAGATCATCCACGTGGCGCGGCGGTAGCCCCCACCCGGCTCGCAGGCTCGCCACCCTCCCCCGCAAGCAGGGGAGGGTCATCTCCACGCTGACGCCCGGTAGTTTAGTCGTTGCGTGAGATGAGCGCCCGCAGGGGCGAGACCCCGCGGCTGTTTGTGGGGTCTCGCCGGAGTTGGGCGAAGTAGTATCTCGCCCTACTCCGCGCCAGCCCGACCCCCGCTTCAGCGGGGGACACGCCCAAACCCAGCCGTTAAGCAGTTCGAGAAGCCGGATGTTGAAGAAGAACCAGGACCACCCATCCACCGAGACTGAAAGCGCCCTGCGGCACGTGAAGCCCCAGGTGCGCGAGATGGCGGCGTACACCCTCCGCCCGTACGAGCCGCGGATCAAGCTCAACCAGAACGAGAGCCCCTACGATGTCCCCGCCGGGCTGAAGGCGCGGATCACCGCGCTCCTGGCCGACCGCCCCTGGAACCGCTACCCCCCCTTCGTCTCCAGCAACTTCATCTCCACGGTGTCGGAGGCCACGGGGTGGCCGGAGGAGGGTGTCCTGGTGGCCAACGGCTCCAACGAGCTGATCCAGGCGTTCTTCGCCGTGGTGGTGGAGCCGGGGAAGTCCGTGGTGGTTCCCGAGCCTACCTTCACGCTCTACCGGCTCATGGCGGAGGTGAACGGCGGGCGGGTGGTCTCCGTTCCCCTGGACGACGAGCTGCGCTTCGACGTGGACGGCATCGTCCGCGCGGCGCGGGAGTCCGACGCGGCCATCGTGGTCCTCTGCACCCCCAACAACCCCACCGGCTCCACGCTCGCCCGCGAGGAGATCGGGCGGATCTACGACGAGACGGATGCCCTGGTGCTGCTGGACCAGGCGTACGTGGAGTTCGGCGGGTACGACGCCATCCCCTTCCTGGCCGGTCGCCCGCGGGTGGTGGTGCTGCGCACCTTCAGCAAGGCCATGGCGCTCGCCGGGCTGCGCGCGGGGTACCTCCTGGGCGACCCGGCGCTGGTGGCGGAGGTCAACAAGGCCAAGCTCCCGTACAACATCAACTTCTTCAGCGAGGTCGCCGCGGCGGAGGTGATGCGCGCGCGGGAGCTGCTGGCCCCGCAGGTGGAGGCCATCCGCCGGGAGCGCGACCGGCTGTACGAGGGGCTGCGCGGC
>DATAAL010000793.1:0-7907 GCA_036260145.1 Longimicrobiaceae bacterium
CCTCCCGGGGGCGCGGCCGGGACGCCCTCCCGCCCGGATGCCCGGGCGGTCCCCGGCTCCCCTCGCCCGGTGGTGGCGCCCTCGCCCACGCGGCTCCAGCGGCAGCTCGCGGCCGAGCGCGCCGAGGCCGCCCCGGAGACCGCACCGGCCGTCCAGCGGGTGCGGGCGCAGCGGTCCGCTCCCGGCGGCGGAGGATCGCGCGCCGGTGCGGCGCCCGCGGCCGGAGCCGGGTCCCCTCCGCCGCGTCCGGTCGCCGGACTGGAGGAGCCGCGGTCCTCGTCCCCCGTGGCGAGCCGGGGGGATGCCGGGGCGGGGGCGCAGCCAGCGGCCTCGGGCGCGGTGGTGGTGCAGCGCACGGCCGTTCCGGGAACGGCGGGAGAGGCGCCGAGCACCGGGGCCGGCTCCACCGGCAGCCCCCCCGTGGCGCAGGCGCAGTCGCGGACCCCGGGCGCAGCAGGGCCGGTGCAGCGCCGGGTCGTCCCGGGAGCGGCAGGCGGGGCGCCGGGCGGCGGTGGGTCCGGCGACGGCTCCCCGGCGCCGGGAGGAGGCACGCGGGGAGCCGCGGGGTGGGTGCAGCGTGCGCCGGCGCCGGACGGCACGGCCGGGCCGCCTGCCGCCGGTAACGGCTCCCCCGGGAGCAGCCCCGTGGCCGGGGCAGGTACCGCGGGCAGGGCGGGACCCGTCCAGCGCGCCGCAGCCCCGCAGGCGCGGGACGCGGCACCGGTCGCCGGAGGCGGGTCGGGCGGCGGCCTTCCCGTGGTGGAGGCGCGCGCGGGCGGCTCCGGGGGGATGGTGCAGCGCGGCCCCCTGCGAGTCGTGGGCGACGCACCGGCGACCGGAGGCGAGTCGGCCGGCAGCCACCCGCTGACCCGGGCACGGGCGCCCGGCGCGCCCGGGCCGGTGCAGCGCGCGTCGGTCCGGGGAGCCGCGGGGGAGGTCCCGCCGGCCGCGGGCGGTTCCGTCGTTCGCCACCGCGTGGTGGCGCATCCCGCGGGCACGATGGGGCCGGTGCAGCGCGCCGCGGTGCCGGGAGCCGCAGGCGAGGTCGGGAGCACCGGGCACGGCTCCGCCGGCCACCCAGTGGTGGAGGCACGGGCGCCGGGCGCGACCCGGCCGGTGCAGCGGGCGCGTCTCCTCGGACCCGCGGGGGACGTGCTGGTCCTCGCGGGCGGCCGCGGCCCCGCGTCCCGGGTGCGTGGCGAGGACGCGGCTACGGTCCAGCGCACCTCGCTCCCGGGACCCCGGGGCCCGGCGCCCGGCGGCGCGGACTTCCCGCTGGCGCACGCGGCGCGCCCGGTGGCCTCCGCGGGCTCCGAGGAGCCCGTGCAGCGGATCGCGGCGACCTCCGCCCCGCCGCAGGGAGCGCCGTCGGCGGAGCTCCCCACCGTCGCCGCGCCGGGTGCGCGGCCCTCCGGCGGGGGCGACACGGCGCGGCTGGCCGAGCAGGTCTACGAGATCCTGGTGCGGCGCCTGGAGAACGAGCGCAAGCAGAGGGGGTGGTGACCATGGCGCTGGCGAAGGCGACGATCACACCGAAGGGCGAGAGGCCCATCCGCGTCCTCTTCAACCCCACCCAGTACTCCCTGGACCAGGCCAACACCCTGGCCGAGGTGGGGGTGCCGGGGCTCTCGGCCCCCATCCTCCAGTACGTGCGGGGGAACGGGCGCACCCTGAGCATGGAGCTGTTCTTCGACACCTACGAGGAGCGGTCCGACGTCCGCGAGCACACCGACCGGATCTACGGGCTGCTGAACATCCGGGGGCCGCTGCACCGCCCGCCGGTGTGCACCTTCACCTGGGGGAGCTTCAGCTTCCAGTGCGTGCTGGAGCGGGTGGGGGGGCGCTTCACCCTCTTCCTCCCCAGCGGGAGGCCGGTGCGCGCCACGCTGAGCGTGAGCTTCAAGGAGTTCGTCGAGGTGGAGGTGCTGGTGCGGAACCCGCCCACCGAGTCGGCCGACCACGCCAAGACGTACGTGGTGCGGCGCGGGGACACGCTGTCGTCCATCGCCGCGGCCGAGTACGGCGACCCGGCCGCGTGGCGGCCGATCGCCGAGGCCAACCGCATCGCCAACCCGCGCCTGCTGGCGCCGGGGACGCGGCTGGCGCTCCCCGCGGTGACCTGAGGAGGGCCCCATGACCGCGAAGTACTTCGCCCCCGAGTTCCGCGTGGAGGTGGACGGCGCCAGGGTCGCCGCCGACGTGACCAAGAACATCACGGACGTGTCGGTGACCCTGGTCCCCGACGCCATCGACTCGCTGCGGCTCACCCTGGCGAACCCCTACCCGGAGCTGCGCTGGACCCACACCGACGACGCCGGGCTGTTCTGCGAGGGGAACGGGATCAAGGTGTTCATGGGGTACGCGGGCGCGCCGCTGGTGCTGATGTTCGACGGCGAGATCACCGGCCTGAGCCCCTCGTTTCCCGAGGGCGGCTCGCCGACGATGGGGATCGAGGGATTCAACCGGCTGCACCGGCTGCAGCAGAAGCAGGACCCGATCACCCTCCGGGACGCCACCGACGGCGACCTGGTGCGCCGGATCGCCGGGGCCTCGAAGCTCAACGCGAAGGTGGACGACCCCGGCATCGTCCACCCGCATCTCTCCACCGGCTGCGCGGCGCACCTGCAGTACCTGCTGGAGCGTGCCCGGGCGGTGCGGCGAGAGGTGTGGGTGGAGGGCACCACGCTGCACTTCGCCACGCCGCGCGCCACGGGAGAGCCCGCGTACACGCTGGTGTGGGGGCGCACCCGCGACAGCTACACGGAGGGGAGCCTCCCGCTGCAGAGCTTCACCCCCACCCTCGACACACGGAGGCAGGTGAACACGGTGGTGGTGCGCGGACAGGACCCGCTGACCCGCGAAGTCATCAAGGGGCGGGCGGGGGAAGGGTCCGAGGGCGCCACGCCGGGCAGGAAGCAGACCGGAGGGCAGGTGCGCGCCACCGCCATGGGCGGCCCGACCGAGCTGGTGGTGGTGGACGAGCCGGTCACCTCGCAGGCGGAGGCCGCGGCGCGGGCACGGGCCATCTACAACGAGCGCTCCATGGAGTTCATCCAGGGGAGCGGCTCCACGCTGGGCCTCCCCGGGCTGCGCTCGGGGATCGTGGTGACGCTCGACGGGCTGGGCCGCTTCAACGGGAACTATTACGTCACCAGCTCCACCCACACCATCGGGAGCGGCGGGTACCGGACCTCCTTCAGTGTCAAGAAGGACTCGGTGGGATGACCTCGCTCCTCGACCTGCTGCAGGCGCCCGCGTGCGCCGGCGATTCCCGTGTCTTCGGCGTGGTCACGGGGGTGGTGACCAACAACCAGGACCCCGAGAAGCTCGGCCGCGTCAGGGTCCGCTTCCCCTGGCTCTCCGACGAGCAGGAGAGCTCCTGGGCCCGCGTGGCGGCGCCCATGGCGGGGAACGGGCGCGGGCTCTGGCTCCTCCCCGAGGTGGACGACGAGGTGCTGGCGGCGTTCGAGCGCGGCGACCCCCGCTTCCCTTACGTGGTGGGCGCGCTCTGGAACCAGGGCTCTCCGCCCCCGGAGACCAACGAGGACGGCAGGAACGACGTCCGGGTGCTCCGCTCGCGCAGCGGCCACGTGGTGCGCCTCGACGACCGCGAGGGCGAGGAGAAGATCGAGATCGCCGACGGCTCGGGGAAGGGCTCCATCGTCGTCCGCACCGGCGACGGCGGCATCACCGTCACCTGCGACGGGGACCTGACGCTGGAGTCGAAGAACGGGAAGCTGGTGCTGAAGGCGAAGGGGGTGGAGGTCTCGTCGCAGGGCGCCGTGGAGCTGGAGGCGCAGGGGGACGTGGGCCTCAGGGCCTCGGGAGGCGGAGTGACGGTGAAGGGGAACACCATCGACCTGAACTGAGCCGCCATGGGGATGCCCGCCGCCAAGCAGGGAGACCGGATCGTGGGGACCGACATGCACGTGGTGATGGTGCCCTCGGGCCCGTCGCTGGTGCCCACGCCGCTGCCGCACCCCTTCTCGGGGCCGCTCGCCGGCGGCCTCTCCGGCGACGTGAGGATCCTGGGGAAGCCCGCCGCCACGGTGGGGAGCACCGCCCAGAACACACCGCCGCACTCGCCCACGCCCCCGGGGACCGGCTTCCAGAAGCCGCCGGGGAACCGGGGCACCATCCGGTTCGGCAGCCCGACGGTGAAGATCAACGGCAAGGCCGCCGCGCGGGCCGGCGACAGGGCCGACACCTGCAACGACCCCGCGGACCTGCCGGCGGGGACGGTGGTGGCCGCGGGGACGGTGAGGATCGGATAGGCGAGGGGATCCACGGACACACGCGACGGAGGAGCTGACGATGAGCAGCGCGTTCCTGGGAGTGGGGTGGGCCCACCCGGTGCGGGTGCGGCCGGACGGAGACGGGATCGCCACGGCGGCGTACGAGGCCAGCATCCGCGAGTCGGTGTGGCTCATCCTGGGCACCGCGCCGGGCGAGCGGGCGATGCGGCCGGACTTCGGCTGCGGGATCCACGACCTGGTGTTCGCCACGGCCAGCGCCGCCACCCTCGGCCAGGTGGCGCGCGAGGTCCGTGACGCGCTGGTGCGCTGGGAGCCGCGCGCCGAGGTGCTGGCGGTGGACGCCACCCCCGACCCCGCGCAACCCTCGCGCCTGCTGATCCGCGTCGACTACCGGGTGCGCACCACCAACAACCAGTTCAACCTGGTCTACCCCTTCTATCTGGAGACGAGCGGCTCGTGAGCTACCTCCCCCCGCCCCCCGTCGATCCGCGCTCGCACGCGGACTTCGTCGCCCGGACCGAGCGCCTCCTGGAGTGCTACACCGGGTGGAGGCCCGCCGAGGGCGACCCCGCGGCGGCGCTGGTGCGCGTGTTCGCGCGCATGGCCGGGCACGTGGCCGACCGGCTGAACCGTATGCCGGACCGCAACTTCCTGGCATTCCTGGACCTGGTGGGGGTGGAGCCGCGCCCGCCACAGCCGGCGCGCGTCCCGCTCACCTTCTCGCTCGCGGCGGGCGTCGCGGCCGACGCGGTGGTCGCCGCCGGCACCCAGGTGGCCGGGCAGCCCCTGGAAGGGGAGACGGAGCCGCCGGTGTTCGAGACCGAGCGCGAGCTGGTGGTCACCCGAACCACCCTGGACGCGGTGGTGGTGCACGAGCCGGAGCGCGACCGCTGGGCCGACCGCACCGCCCCGGCGGCCGCGGGGACGCCCTTTGCCGCCTTCGAGGGCGACGCCCCGCTCCCGCACCGCCTCCACCTCTCCCACCCACACGCGTTCGGGACCGGGGGGCCCAAGACGGTGCGGCTGCGGTTCAAAGCCGGCAAGGCGACGGACCCGCGCTGGCCGGAGCTGGTGGAGTGGAGCTGGCGCGACGCGGGGGGCGAGCACCTCCTGGCCCGCCCCGCCTTCGCGTACGATACCTCGTCGTGGGAGGTGAGCTTCGCCGACCTGCCCGCCGTCCCCCCGAGCATGGTCGCCGGGGTGGAGGGCGTGTGGCTCTCGGGGCGGCTCCGCGTGCCGCTGCGGCTGCGCGACGTGGCGCCCGGCGTGGTTCTAGCCGGCGGGGGGCGGCAGGAGCCCGGCGCGACACTCTTCCCGTTCGGCCGTACCAGGCCGGGCGGGCCGTTCGCCCTGTCGGTCCCGGATGTCCTCGCCATCGCGGGGGCGGACGCCACGCTCGACGTGGAGCTGGACGACGCCTTCCCGGCTCCGGCGCCCAACTCCGCCCTCCGGCTGCAGTGGGAGTACGGGACCGGGACAGGCTGGGCGCTGCTGGGGCGCTCGACTCCCCACAGCGCGTCCCTGGACGCCGCCGGCTCCTTCTCGGACGGCACCGGGGCGCTGACCCGGAGCGGCAGGGTCACTTTCCGCGTCCCCGCCGACTGGGCGAGGTCGAATCTGGCGGGGCTGGACGGGTGGTGGCTGCGGGCACGGGTGGAGGCCGGCGGCTACACGGGCGAGGGCGGATTCACCCCCCCGGCGGTGCGCCGCCTGGCGCTGGGCTACGACCTCGCGGTGCCGCCGGTCGTCGCGCTCGAGGCGGAGGTGGAGGCGAAGGAGGAAGGTCTCCTCCCCGCGGCCGGGTACTCCGGCGCGGCGCCGCTCGACCTCACCACCGACTTCCTCCCCTTCGGGAGCCGGCCGGCGAAGGGCGACCTGTTCTACCTGGCGCTCCCCCAGCTCCTCGGGAAGCCGGGGGCGCGGGCGACGCTCTCGATCGCCGTCAACCCCTTCCCCGGAGATGCGCCGAAGGGATGGACGGCGCCCGTCCTGCGCTGGGAGTTCTGGGATACCGCGGAGCGCCGCTGGAAGTCCCTCGAATTGCCCGGCCCGGCGAGGAAGCCCGGCGCCGCCCGCGGTTTCGAGGACAGGACCGCTTCGCTCACCAAGGACGGCCAGGTCGGCTTCGACGTCCCCGAGCTGGGCGAGGTGGAGGTGAACGGGCGGCGCGATGCCTGGATCCGGGTGCGCATCGCCGGCGGTGACTACGGAACGGACGCGAAGTACGTCCTCAGCAACAACGTATACCAGATGGAGCCGGCCACGTACCGGCCGTCCTCGGTGCGCGAGCTCCTCCTGAAATACGAGTACACCCCCGCCGGGACCCCGCCTGCGATGGCGGTCCTCGAGAACGACTGGGCCCTGGAGCCCCTTGCTCCCTCCGACGGGGCGCTCGGGAAGTTCGTCCCCTTCACCCTCCCCGCAGACCTCCGTCCCTCGCTCTACCTGGGCTTCCGGCGCGCGGGCGAGGCGACGGGGTTCGCCGACCACGCCACCGCCCTGTACCTCGGCACGGGGGCGGTGCCTTTCGGCGAGGCCGCCGGGGGAAGGCCGGCCGAGCCGCCCGTGCTGGCCTGGTGGTACTGGGACGGCGCGGGGTGGGCCCGGCTCGTGGCCCGGGACGAGACGGACGCGCTCACCCGGCGGGGGCTGGTGACCTTCGTGGGGCCGCACGACTTCCGCGCCTCCCGCCGCTTCGGGCGCGAAGCGTTCTGGCTCCGCGTCACGGTGGAGCGGGGAGGGTGGCAGCACCCGCCGCGCCTGGAGCGGGTGCTGCTGAACACGGTGTGGGCCGAGCACGCCTCGCGGGTCCAGGGCGAGGTGCTGGGCTCCGGCACCGGCAAGCCCGGACAGGTCGTCCGCACCGTCCGCGCCCCGGTGCTTCCCGGCGAGCGGATCGAGGTGCGCGAGGTCGGGCTCCCCTCGCCCGCCGAGCGCGAGGAGCTGGAGCGCGAGGCCGGCCCCGGCGCGGTGGCCGCCTCCGGGGACGCGGCCGGGGCCTTGGAGGTGTGGGTGCGCTGGACGCCCGTCCCAGACTTCCACGGCTCGGGGCCGGCCAGCCGGCACTACGTGGTGGACCGCCTGACCGGCGAGGTGCGCTTCGGCGACGGCACACGCGGGCGGACGCCACCGCCGGGGAGGGCCAACCTGCGCGCGGCGTCCTACCGCACCGGCGGCGGCCCCGCGGGGAACCGCCCCGCCGGCAACCTGACCCAGCTCCGGACCACCGTCCCCTACGTGGATCGGGTGACCAACCACGAGCCGGCGGTCGGCGGTGCCGCGGCCGAGTCCCTGGACTCGCTGCGCCTGCGCGGGCCGCGCACGCTGCGCCACCGCGGGCGGGCGGTCACCGCCTCCGACCTGGAGGACCTGGCGCTGGAGGCCTCGCCCGAGGTGGCGATAGCGCTCGCCATCCCCCCCCGCGAGGCGCGGGAGACGGGGCGGGTGCGCGTGGTCGTGGTCCCCCGCGGAGCGGAGGCGCGTCCGGTGCCCTCCCTGGGGCTGCTGGAGCGCGTGGAGGCCTACCTGGCGGAGCGGCTCCCCGCCGCGGTGGAGCTGGAGGTGCTGGGCCCCGAGTGGATGGAGGTCGCCGTCACCGCGGAGGTGGTCCCGGCGACGCTGGAGTCCGCGGCCGGCGTGCAGGCGTCGCTC
>DATAAL010000794.1:0-3491 GCA_036260145.1 Longimicrobiaceae bacterium
AGCCGGTCCACCACACGGCAGGTCAGGTGCCGCTTCAGCTCCTTCGGGAGCGCCTCGTAGTACGCCCGGGTGAACTGCAGGTCGTGCCGTTCGGCGTTGTTGGCGGTGGGCGCGTCCACCCCCAGCACCAGCACCGGGCGCGACTTGTTCGAGCGGTTCGCTGTGCCCCGGTGGATGGTGAGCGCCGAGCGCGCCGAGATGTCGCCCATCCTGGGCATCTTCCACTGCGCCCGCTCCTCGTAGCGCGGGTAGAACTCCCGGGGCGGGAACATCCCGTGCTCGAACTCCGCGGGATCGTCCCACTGGGTCCCGGGCGCGATCTCGAAGGGACCCATATCCTCGAACACGTCCACGCAGGTGACGTTGAAGGCCAGCGAGTTCAGGCGCCGCCCCACCAGGGTGTCCTCCGGGGCCGGGAAGTCGCGGTGCCACGGCTGGTCCTGGGCGCCCGGGCCGGGCACGTCGAAGCCCAGCTCCACGATCCTGTACTCCGGCCCCAGCACCGCCCGGCAGACGGCGGCCACCCAGGGGTGCGTCACCAGCTCCACGAAGCCGCGGATGTCCTCCGGGTGGATCTCCACGTAGTAGCGCCTGGGCCCCCGTCCCACCGCGCCGCCCGGCCGCCGCAGCGCGTCCTGGAACGCCGCCTCGACGTCCTCGCGCAGCTCCTCCACCCACTCCCGGGAGAAGGCCCCCCTGAGGGCGATGATCCCGTCGCCGTACAGGCCGCCCATGATCGCCGCGGTGTCGAACTCCTCCCGGGGCGGCGCCTGGATGATCGTGCTCATGGTGTTGGCCTCCCTGCCATGGGTCGAAGACGACGACCGGCCTCTGGCCTGGTCTATGCTGCCCGACGAATCGCGGGCTTCCGGGGCGGGCAGCCTGTCCGCCGACGGGAGCCTCCAGCCACAGGAGACAGGCATGAACCTCACCGGGCGACTCGCCCTTTCCCTGCCGGGCCTCTGCGCGCTGCTCGCCGCCGGCTGCGGCGCGGGCCCCGAGCCGGGCGCCCCCGCCCCGGAGACCGACGCGGTGTCCGTGGGCTACGGCACCCAGCCGCGGGAGCGCGTCACCGGCGCGGTCGGCTCGCTGACCGAGGAGGACTTCGCCGGGGCCCGCGTCGCCCGCATCGAGGAGCTCCTCCAGGGACGGCTGGCCGGGGTGCAGGTGATCCGCCTCCCCGGCGGCGACTTCACCCTCCGCATCCGGGGCGCCGGATGGACGCTGGGGAGCGGCGAGCCGCTGGTGGTGATCGACGGGATCCCCGTCCAGGCCGTCGGCCTGGGGCGCGCGCTGGACGGGATCCGCCCCATGGACATCGCCCGCATCGACATCCTCAAGGACGCGGGGTCCGCGGCCGTCTACGGCGCCCGGGGCGCCAACGGGGTGATCGTCGTCACCACCCGGCGGCGCCACTGACCCGGCCGCCGCCCCCTCACTGCTCGCACGGCTCGCCGGAGGGCACCGGCAGCGGCACCCCCGAGGCCACCGGCTGGCCGAAGTCCGGCGTCCCGTCCGGCCTCCAGGTGAAGCGCTGCAGGCGGATCACACGGTTCCAGTTGGGTCCCGTGTCCACCTTGGCGTGGTAGATCAGCCAGTCCTCCGTGCCGTCGGGCGACTTCGCGAAGCCGTTGTGCCCCGGGCCGTACACCCCGTTGGCCTCCGCGAACACCGGTCCTGTCTTGATCCAGCTGGAGCGCTGCATCGGGTCGGCGCCGGGGCCGCGGAGGCGCAGCATCCCGAGCCGGTACGAGCGCAGCCACGACTCGCGCGTGGAGTAGGTGATGAAGGTCTGCCCGTTGCGCTCCAGCACCTGGGGCCCCTCGTTCAGGTCCAGCCCGTCCACCGGGTCCACGCGCCGCTCCCAGCTCTCGGTGGGCGCCGAGATCTGCGCGCGCGGCCCGCTGACGGTCCACGGGTTGGACATGCGCGCGACGTACAGGTACTGCGGGGTGCGCGCGAGCGGGGTGTTGCTCTCCCACCCGGACCAGATCCCGTAGAGCTGTCCGCCGAAGCGGTGCACCGTGAAGTCGATGGCCCACACGTCGTCCGCGCGGGTGCCGACATCGCCCCCGGTGTCGAGCTGGCCGAGATCCTCCCACGTGCCCTGCGGGTTGTCGCCGACCGCGCGGAGCACGCCCGCGCGCTGGTAGATGAACGGCGCGTCCCGGGGGCCCGGCCGACCCGCGGCGTAATAGATGTACCAGCGCCCGTCCACCAGCCGGATCTCGGGCGCCCAGATGTGCGTCTGGTTCCACCCGGTGTCCGGCGAGGTCCACACCCGCACGCTGTCCCGCATCGGGTCGGTCAGCTTCCTCGACCGGAAGACCCAGATGGTGCTATTTTGCCCCTCCTGGTTCTTGGACTGCGCCATGTAGTACCAGCCGTCGCGGAACTCCACCCACGGGTCGGCACCCCGGGCCACGGGGTTGGTGAAGGTGCACGCGGCCGCGGGCGGCGCGGCGGTGCCGGGCGCCGGCGGTGCCGGAGCGCACGCGGCGAGCGACGTGGCCGCGACCAGGAGCGATGCCGTGCGGGCGGATGGGATCTGACCACAATTGCAATTCATCGATGCGTTCCTCCGTGCGTGTTCCCCGGCCGGTGAGCTACCGGGCCCTCTATCCGGAAGCCGCCGACCAGGGCGACCCCTACCTGCTCGCCGTTCCGGATGGCGTGAAGGCGGCGTACCGGTACTACATGTACGTCACGCGCGACGAGACGAGCGACGGCCGCGGCGACCGTGCGTCGTCCGGCGCGTTCCCCGTGTTCGCCTCGGACGACCTGGTCGCCTGGTGGGCGCTGGGGCCGAGCCTGCCGGGCGACGCGACGCAGCACGCCTTCTGGGCGCCCTGCGTGCGCTACGTGCCCGGACTGGAGCGCCCGTACGTGATGCTCTACTCGCGCGGGATCGGCATCGGCGAGGAGGCGCACATCGGGCACACCCTCCGCCGCGCCGACAGCACGCGGCCCGAGGGCCCCTTCGTCGACTCGGGGCACGTGCTGACCCAGGACACCGACTTCGCCATCGACGCCGACGTCTACCCCGGGCCCGACGGCTCGCTCCGCATGGCCTACGCCACCGACTTCGTGGAGGATGAGCCGTTCGGCACCGGGATCGTGGAGGTCGCGGTGAGCGACGACCTCACGCGCGTGCTCTCGCCCCCCACCCTCCTGGCGCGTCCCTCGGAGGACTGGCACCTCTACGACCCCGCGCGCCGCATGCCGTGGAAGCGGATCCCCGGCGTGGACTGGCGCACGGACACGGTGCGGTGGAGCACCGTGGAGGCGCCGGTGGGCGGGCTCGTCAGCCCGCGCGGTCGCCGCGTCTACCTGTACAGCGGCGGCTGCTACTTCGGCTTCTACGCTGTGGGCGCGCTGGTGGAGGACGACGCGGGGCGCCTGGTGAACGTGACGCGCGGCGGGCGCCACTTCGTGCTCCGCTCCTTCCCGGAGCACGGCTTCCACGCCCCGGGGCACTGCGCCTGGTTCCG
>DATAAL010000795.1:0-11351 GCA_036260145.1 Longimicrobiaceae bacterium
GGTGCCCGCCACGCTGAAGCTGGTCGGCGCGGTGGAGCAGCTGGCCGAGCGCGGCGTGGCCCGCTCCCAGCGCGACTTCCTCCAGGCGGTGGAGGAGGAGATCGCCCGCATCCTCTCGGCCGGGCGCTCCGACACCGCGCTCCGCTTCAACTTCGACGGCGGGCCCACCGTCGTGCTGGTGGCCGGGGTGAACGGGGTGGGGAAGACCACCACCATCGGGAAGCTGGCGCACCGCTTCACCCGGCAGGGGCGGAAAGTGCTGCTCGCGGCCGGCGACACCTTTCGCGCGGGCGCGATCGAGCAGCTCCGCCGCTGGGCGGAGCGGGCGGGATGCGACTTCGTGGGGAGCGAGCCGGGGCGCGACCCCGCCGCAGTGGCGTTCGACGCGCTGGAGGAGGCCCAGCGGCGCGGCTCGGACGTGGTGATCATCGACACCGCCGGACGGCTCCACACGCAGCACGGGCTGATGAAGGAGCTGGAGAAGGTGCACCGGGTGATCGCCAGGAAGTTCCCGGGCGCGCCGCACGAGACGCTGATCGTGCTGGACTCCACCGTGGGTCAGAACGCCATGGCCCAGGTGCGCACCTTCGGGGAGGAGCTCCCGCTCACGGGGATCATCCTCACCAAGATGGACGGCACCGCCAAGGGCGGGATCGTGGTGGCCCTCAAGGAGGAGTTCGACCTTCCGGTGAAGTTCGTGGGGGTGGGGGAGGGGATCGACGACCTGGAACCCTTCGAGATCGGCGCCTTTGCGGAGGAGGTGCTGACAGCGTAGCGACGGGGGACAAGGAACGGGGAGCCATGAGCATCGAGGAGCTCGTCTACCAGAAGCGGGACGAGATTCGCCGCATCGCCGAGAAGCACGGTGCGTACAACGTGCGCATCTTCGGCTCGGTCGCGCGCGGCGAGGCCGGTCCCGACAGCGACGTGGACCTGCTGATCAATGAGAGAGAGTCGACCAGCTCCTGGTTCCCCGGCGGCCTGGTCCTCGATCTGGAGGAACTGCTCGGTTGTCGGGTGGATGTCGTCACTGAGGAGGCATTGAGGCCGGAGGTCCGATCGCACGTACTCCGCGAGGCCAAGCCTCTGTGAAGGATGACTCGCAGCACCTGGAGCACATCCTGGAGTGTATCCGCCGGATCGAGATCAACACGGCGGAGGGATCGGACGTGTTCTTCGGATCACACACCCTGCAGGACGCCGTGCTTCGCAACCTGCAGACCATGGCCGAGTCGACGCAGCGACTTTCAGAGGAGGCGAAGGCGAAGCATCCGGAGGTGGGATGGCGTCAGCTCGCGGGTTTTCGCAACGTGCTTGTCCACAATTACCTGGGTCTGAATCTCAAGCGAGTCTGGGAAATCATTCAGGTGGATCTTCCCAGGCTCAAACACGCCGCGGAAACGCTGTCACAGCAGCGGTAGCGGTGGTGGCGCGAACTTCCTTTCCGTGACACAGACCTACTCCGGCCTAGACAGGCCCGTCCAGTTCCTAAAGGGCGTAGGACCACGCCGCGCGGGGCTCCTGCAGAAGATGGGGCTCCTCACCGCGCGCGACGTGCTCTTCCACATCCCCCGCCGCTACGAGGACGCCTCCACTATCCAGCGGATCGCCTCACTGGAGCCGGGGATGGAGGCGACGGTGATCGGCCGGGTGGTGTCCAAGGGGGTGATCCCCACCCGCAAGGGTCTGCGGATCTTCCAGGCGGTGGTGCGCGACGAAAGCGGACTGATCGAGTGCTCCTGGCCGGGGCAGCCCTTCCTGGACCGCCTCATCCGGAAGGGGGACCTCCTCCTCCTCTCCGGCACCGTCCGCTTCTTCCACGGGCGGCAGCTCCACCCACGCGAGTACACCACGCTAGCGCGCGAGGGCGAGAATGCCGCGGAGGAGTCGGGGACCGTCTTCCCCATCTACCCCACCACCGAGGGACTCACCCACCGGCAGATCCGGGGGCTCGTCGCCGACAACCTGGACGACCTGCTCAGGGATATCGCCGCGGAGGAGGTGCTGGACCCGGGGCTCCTGGAGCGTATGGGGATCCCTCCGCTCCAGCGCGCCCTGGAGCTGCTGCATCGCCCCGGTTCGCTCGCGGACGCCGAGCAGGGGCGCCGCCGGCTCGCCTTCGAGGAGCTCTTCTTCCTTCAGCTCCTGCACGCGCAGGTCCGGCATCGCGCCACGGTGGAGCGGCCGGGGATCGTCTTCGAGCGCCGGGACACGCTCGTCCGGCCCTTCTACCGGTCGCTCCCCTTCGAGCTGACCGGGGCGCAGAAGCGCGTCCTCCGCGAGATCGGCGACGACATGGCCTCCCCGAGGCGGATGAACCGCCTCCTCCAGGGCGACGTGGGGGCGGGGAAGACGGTGGTGGCGCTGTTCGCCATGCTGCGCGCGGTGGAGAACGGGTACCAGGCCGCCATCATGGCCCCTACCGAGATCCTGGCCGAGCAGCACGCCCGCACCCTCCTCAAGCTCCTGGGAGACCTCCCGGTCGGGATCACGCTGCTCACCGGGCGGCTCGGGACGCGGCAGTACCGGGAGGTGAGCTACCGCATCGCCTCCGGGGACGCGGAGATCGTCGTGGGGACGCATGCGCTGATCCAGGAGGGGGTTCAGTTCGCCCGCCTGGGGCTGGTGGTGGTGGACGAGCAGCACCGGTTCGGGGTCCGGCAGCGCATGGCTCTCTCGGAGATGGGGGTGAACGCCGACGTGCTGGTGATGTCCGCCACCCCGATCCCGCGGTCGCTGGCGCTGACGCTGTACGGCGACCTGGACGTGTCCATCCTGGACGAGCGTCCCCCCGGGCGGTGGCCGGTGCGCACCGCGCTTCGGGACGAGTCCACGCGGACCCGGGTGCTGAGGTTCATCCGCGAGCAGGTGGCGGAGGGGCGGCAGGCGTACCTGGTGTACCCGCTGGTCGAGGAGTCGGAGAAGGTGGACCTCAAGTCCGCAGTGGAGGAGTACGAGCGGCTGCGGGCCGAGGTGTTCCCCGACCTGCGGGTGGGGCTGGTGCACGGGCAGATGCCGGGGGAGGAGAAGGACGCCGTGATGCGCGCCTTCGCCGCGGGAGAGATCGACGTGCTGGTGGCGACCACGGTGATCGAGGTGGGGATCGACGTCCCGAACGCCACCGTGATGGTGATCGAGCACGCCGAGCGCTTCGGGCTGTCGCAGCTCCACCAGTTGAGGGGGCGGGTGGGGCGGGGGGCGGCGGAGAGCTACTGCATCCTGCTGTCCGCCGGGTCGGAGGCGGCGGAGCGGCTGCGGATCTTCGCTTCCACGGAGGACGGGTTTCGGATCGCGGAGGCCGATATGCGGCTACGGGGGCAGGGGGACCTGTTCGGGGCCCGCCAGTCGGGGCTGCCGGCGTTCCGGTACGCGGACCTGGAGAAGGACGAGGCGCTGCTGGCGAAGGCGCGGGGGGAGGCGCGGCGGATCGTCGAGGAGGACCCGGAGCTGGCGGGGCATCCAAGGCTTCGGGAGGCGCTGGAGACCCGGTACGGGGAGCGGGCGCGCCTGTTCCACGTGGGGTGAGATCTTATCTCGCGGCGGGCCGCTCCAGAGACCGGCAAAGTGCCGTCAGGCGGATGTCGAGCTCTACGGCCTGCGCCCCGGTGCGAGCGTGTTCCGGATGCGGTTCAGCTCTTCACGCTGCCGGCGGATCGTCTCGTCCCGCTCCGCCACCTCGCGCCGCAGCCGCTCCACCTCGCCCTGCAGCTCCCGCGCCGCCTCCGCGGAGGTGATGACCCGCGGAACCCCACGCCTCCCCGAGATCACCACGGTGTCCGTCGGCTGGAGCGCCGGGACCCGCTCGTCGGCCGGGAGGTTAAGCTGGTTCGCCAGCTCCAGGAAGGTCGTCGCCTCTGCCCTGCGCTGGATCTCCGGGGCGTCCCCGTTCCCCGGGTGCGCCAGGTAGCGCCGCAGGTATTCCGCCGCCGCCTGCGAGCTCCATCCGGGGTTCCGCGGGTCGATCCGCATGGCCCCCAGGTAGAAGAGCGCCTCGCGACCCTCATGGCTCTGCGGAAAGCGGGTGGCCAACTGGCTGAACACGGAGTCGGCGGTGCGGAAGTTCTCGATGGCGAGCGCCAGGTGCGCCCGCTCCCACAACTCCCTTCGATCCCCTCCTCCCGTTCCACGCGGCAACACGGCGCACGCGGGAATGAGCGCCGCGAAGACCAAGACGAGCGCGTGAGTCCGTTTCATCTACGCAGATGACGTGTCGAGTCGGATCAGGCGGCATGCGCAATCGGCGGCCGCAGGGGGAGCACGACACGAAACGTGGTCCCTCGTCCGACCTCGCTCTCTGCACTGATCGTGCCTCCGTGGGCTTCGACGACCTCCCGCGCGATCGCCAGGCCGAGCCCGGATCCCATCGAGCGCGGCTGCGCGTCGTTCTCCACCTGGTAGAACTTCTCGAAGATCTTGGGGAGCTTGTCCGGCGGGATCCCCACCCCCGTGTCCCATACCTCCACCAAGATCCCCTCTTCGGCGGGCCCGGCTACCAGGCAGATCTTCCCGCCCTGCGGGGTGAACTTGAAGGCGTTGGAGAGGAGGTTCCCGAGTACCTCGTTCAGGCGGTCGGGGTCGCCCACGATGGTCTCCGGGAGGTCTTCCGCGGTCTGGACCGCGAAGTCCATCTGGTTCTGGAGCGCCAGCGCGTCGAAGCCGTGGGCCAGCTCCGAGAGGAAGGGGCGGAGGCGGATCTCCCTCAGCTCCAGGCGTCCGCCGCCCGCCTCGAAGCGGGAGATGTCCAGCAATCTTTGCGCGAGACGGGTAAGACGATCCGTCTGGTCGGAGACAGCGTTGAGCGTCTTGCGCTGGGACTCGTTTAGCTCGCCGTAGATCCCGTCGAGGAGGAGGGAGACATACCCGCGGATCACGCTCAGCGGTGTCTTGATCTCGTGGGAGGCCACCGACACGAACTCCGCCTTGAGCCGGTCCAGCTCCAGGAGCTGGCGGCTCATGGTAGCGAAGGAGCGGGCCAGGTCCGCCAGCTCGTCCTGCCGCCGCGGGTCCATCTTGATCTCCGGCTCGAAGTCTCCCCCCGCCACCACGGCCATCCCGTGCTGCAGCTCGTAGATGGGGCGCAGCAGGGTGCGGGTCAGCCAGGCGCCGATGACAATGGTGAGTGTGAGAGCTGCGGCCAGCGCGAGCCCGGTGGTGGTCGCGGCCTGCCGGGCCACGTCCTGGGCCCGGCGCACCTGGGCCGCGCCTCCGCGGTTGATCGCCTCGCCGATCGGGTCCAGGGCCTGATCTACCGCGGCGAAGCCGGGATCCACCACCTGCGCGCGGTGCCGGTCCGCCTCGTCGAGCCTCCCCGCGGCGATCAGCTCCTGCTCCCGGCGTATGGCTCCCGCGAGCACGTTCCACTCCCGGGTCGCGGCGGACGCCTGGGGTCCGTAGCCCACCCGCTGCAGACGCATCAGCTCGTCCGCCACGCGCCGCATCCCGGCATCCACCTCGCGCCGCGCCTCCGTCACCTCGCTGGCGGGGAGCTGCGCCGCCAGGGCCAGGTAGATCCGCTCGGAGTACTCCACCTCGCCCAGCGCCGTCGTGAGCCGTCCCAGCGCCAGCGATCCCACCGCGTCGCGGGTGCGCAGGTCGCGGACGATCTCCTGCAGCTCCCGCAGCGCGAGCACGCCGTAGACCGCCGGGGCCACCAGGATGCAGGCGATGGCCACCAGGGTGAGGACGATCCGCAGGCGCAGCCTCATCCCCTCCCCTCCTGTCGGCGGGACCTCCCGGAGCCGGCGCCTGCGCGCACCGGGGGCTCGAAGCTCTTCGGCGACACGGCGGCTCCCGTGCTCATCGGCGCTCCCGCTCTTCCCGCTTGACCTCTTCCCACAGCTCGTCCAGCTCGCTCAACGACGCCTGGCCGAGCTTCAGCCCGCGTCCACGCGCCAGTCGTTCGACTCCCGTGAACCTGCGGGCGAACTTGACATTGGCCCGCGCCAGGGCGGAGGTGGGGTGGACCCCCGCGAGGCGGGCCAGGTTGACCACAGCGAACAGGAGGTCTCCCATCTCCTCCTCCAGCCCGACGGGATCGGCGGCGCCCAGCTCCTCCCCCACCTCCTCGACCTCCTCCCGCACCTTCTCGAAGGCACCCCGGGGCTCGTCCCAGTCGAACCCCACGCCCGCCACCCGCTCCTGGATCCGGTAGGCGCGAAGGAGCGGGTCGGTCCCGGAGGAGAGTCCGTCGAGGACCCCTGGCTCCTCCCCTCCGGCGGCGCGCTCGCGCGCCTTGAGCGCCTCCCACGGCTCCGCCTCGCCTCCTCCGTAGAGGTGGGGATGACGGCGGTGCATCTTTTGCTCCAGCGCGGCGACGACCTCTTCCCGGCCGAACGCCCCGCGCTCCTCCGCCAGGACCACCTGGAAGGCGAAGTTGAGAAGGAGGTCGCCCAGTTCGTCGCGGAGGACGGCGTCATCCCCCGAGGCGATGGCCTCCACCACCTCGTGGGCTTCTTCGAGAAGGAACGGCTGGAGGGAGACCGGTGTCTGCGCGGCGTCCCAGGGACAACGGGCGCGGAGGAACTCGACCAGCGCGAGGGAGCGGTCGAGTACGCCCTCGGGGGTGGGGCGGGGGGGCTGGGATCCGGCTTGCGAGCGTTCCACGGTCGGCCTATACTACTCGGCTTGTGTCCAGCCCGTCAACTCTCCACCGGTCCCGCTCCTGGGTCGAGGTAGACCTGGCCGCGCTTCGCGCCAACCTCCGCCGTGTGAGGGAGGCTGCGGGGCCGGAGACGGGGGTGGTCCCGATGATCAAGTCGGACGCGTACGGGCTGGGGATGCCCGCCGTGACGGACGCCCTGGCGCGCGAGCTGGCCCCGGACGGGCCGTGGGCCTTCGGGGTGGCGGCGGTCGCGGAGGGTGAGGCGCTCCGCGGCACCGGATGGACCGGGCGCATCGTGGTATTCGCGCCGACGACTCCCGGGGAGTACCTCCGGGCGGCGCGAGCCGGCCTGAGCCTCTGCCTGTCGGAGCCGGAGGCCGTGGAACTCTGGGCGGAGACCGCCCGGGAGACCGGGCGGCGGCTCCCGTTCCACCTGGAGATCGACACCGGGATGGGACGCGCCGGGCTCCCCTGGCAGCACGCCGCCGAGTGGGGTCCCGCGGTAACGGCACGTGCCGCGGACCGGCTTCTCTGGGAGGGGGTCTTCACCCACTTCCACTCCGCCGACGAGCCCGACCTCGCGCCGACCGACCACCAGTGGGAGCGGTTCGCGCAGGCCGTCGACGCCCTTCCTCCGGTTCCGGAGGGAGCCCTCCCCCGGGTGATCCACTCCTCCAACAGCGCCGCGTCGCTGCGTCGCTCCGGGTACGGATGCGACCTGGTGCGTCCGGGGATCTTCCTGTACGGGGGATCCGCGGGCCCCGGCACGTTCCCGGAGCCCGTCGCCTCCGTACGCGCACGAATCTCGCTGGTCCGCGAGGTGGCTGCGGGGACGACGGTGGGGTACGGTGCCACCTACGCTGCCCCGGCCGCGGAAACCTGGGGGACGGCGGCAATCGGGTACGGGGACGGGCTGCGACGCGCGCTCTCCGCCGGGGGGGGGGAGGCGATCGTCCGTGGCGTGCGGGTCCCGATCGTCGGAAGGATCTCCATGGACGTGACGGTGTTAAACCTTTCCCGCGTGCCGGGCGTGCGCGCGGGGGAAGTTGCGACCTTCATCGGCCGGGACGGTACGGAGGAGATCCGGCTCGACGAGGTGGCTGAGCGGTGCGGCACCATCTCCTACGAGATCCTGACCGGGCTCACTCCTCGTCTTCCGCGGACGTACCTGGACGCTTCCTCGCCGGAACCCCTGGACGCGGCGGACTCCGGTCGGCCGCGTGACCACTTTCAGAGCGGGTGATTTGATGCTACGTCGTTTCAGCCTCGGGAAGGCCCTGGCTCTCGCGCTCACCACTTTCCTTCCGGCGGCCGCCTGCACGGACGAGCCCCCGACCGCGGCCGGGGGCGAACTGTTCCCCGGCGGTAGGGTCCCCAGCACCTTCGAGGTGGTCCTCCCCGCGGACAGCTTCGCGCAGCGACTCGGCGTGTTCAGCGGGTACACCGGACCGCGGGACGTGTCGTATCTGCTGGTCGCGAACCGATTCGACGGGACCCTGGACGCCCACGTCCTGGCGCGCCTGTCCGAATTTCCCGCCACCGTGACCTACACCCGCGGCGGGACCACCCGCACCGACAGCATCGCGGCGTTCGGGTCGGGGAATCTCTTCGTCCGGATCGATACGCTGGCTTCCACCGCCGCCGGGCCGCTCGAGCTGCAGGTGTGGGAGGTGGGCGAGACGTACCACCCCGGCTCCGCCTCCTGGCAGTTCGCCGTGGACACCGTCGGGGGGCGGGTGCCCTGGCGCGAACCTGGAGGGACGCGCGGGGTCCTGTTGTCGAGACTCACCCTTGCGGCGAACGCCCGCCAGCAGGGGGACTCGCTGCTGATCCCCCTGGATTCGGTTGCCGTGCAGCGGATCGCCCGCTCGGGCTTCCCCGGGCTGCTGATCACCGCAGCGGGGGCGCAGGGGCGGCTTCAGACGCTCGGGAGCGTGTCGCTCCGGACCGGCGCCCACCCGCGCGGCGCGACACCCGACACGACGATCGCCACCACGGTGGAGGCCGCGACGCAGGTCTTCGTCTACAACCCGGACCAGCCCACCGGGAGCGAGGCGTACGAGGCCGGTGGAATCCGCTCGGCGCGCACGCTGTTCCGCGTCAACCTGCCGGCCGCGGTACCGGTGTGCCGTGAGGGCGGCTGTACCCGGATCCCGCTCCGCGACGTCACCCTGAACGAGGTCTCCCTCCTCTTCCGGCCGAGCACGGTCCCCGGGGGCTTCCGCCCGGTGGGGCCGGTGCAGCTCGTGGTCCGCAGGGTGGCGGAGCCGGCGCTCGGGCGGCGCGCCCCTCTCGGAGAGGCGATCAACGACATCGCCGGGGTGGACACGCGCGGGAACGCGATCTTCGCAGGGGTGAGGTTCGCGCCCGGGGACACGGTATTCACCATCCCGATCACCGCCTTCATCACCCGGTCCGTACAGTCGGACAGCACCGGCGCGTCGCTGGCCCTGCTGGCCGATCCGGGGCTCCTGCTGGGCGACCCCGCGGCCATCCCCTTCAGCGCCGCGTGGTTCCAGCCGGCCCCGCGCCTCCGCATCCTGTTCACGCTCCCGGAGCGTCCGGTCCTGCCATGATAAAGCCGAACCGCACTCTTCGCGCCCTGGGGGTGCTCTTCGCCGGAGCCGCCCTGCTTTCCGGCGCCGGTTCCGCCGCCGCCCAGTCTCTCTTCGCCTCGCGCGGACTGGGATACCTCAACCCACCGCTCGACGGGCGTGCCCGCGGGCTGGGAGGGGTGGGGCTGGGGCTCCCCGGCGGCGGCCTCTCCCTGGTGAACCCCGCCGCCATCGCCGCGCTCCCGGCCCCGGCGCTGGGGGTCACCTTCCAGCCGGACTTCTACAACAGCCGACTTCCGGGGAGTGAGACGGAGGGGAGCACCGCCCGCTTCCCGCTCCTCCACGCCGCCTTTCCGCTGGGGACAAGGTGGACCACCTCGGTGGCGTACGGCTCGTACCTGGACCAGACGTGGGCGGCGGAGCGCTCGGACTCCCTGCGCCTCCCGGGGCGCACCCTGGCGGTGACCGACCGGTTCGCCTCGCATGGTGGGGTGACCCGGCTCCGGGTCAGCGGGGCCTACAGCCTGACAGAGCGTCTGGCGATCGGGGTGAGTGCCGACCTGTACACCGGCTCCGTGCGCGACACGCTCAGTCGACGCCTCGATCCCGGCGTCCCCGATTCCCTCCTCCTCAATACCGGCGTCCTGGTGCCCGCGCGGTACGGTGCCGAGTGGTCGTACCGCTCCGTGGGGGCATCCGCCGGTGTCCGGTGGGCACCCTCGGATGCACTCAACCTGGCCGCGGCGGTGTCCGGCGGCGCGACGCTGAAGGCACGACCCATCGAGGGCTCCGACTCGCTGGCAGTGGGGAAGGACTACACGATCCCCCTCACCTTCGACGTGGGGGCAAGCGGCAGGGTGACGCCGAGCGCGATCGTGGCTCTGGCGGCGCAGTGGTCGGGGTGGTCCGCCGCGAACGACGATCTCGCCTCGGCGGGGGGCGCGCGGGACTCGTGGATGGTGGCCGCCGGGGTGGAGTGGGATGCCTCACAGGCCGACGAGCGCTCCTTCCCGGTGCGTCTGGGGGCGCGCTACTCCGCGCTCCCCTTCCGGTGGGGGAGCACCCAGGACGGGAACGCCTTCCCCGGCGAGCGTGCCCTGACGGCGGGTCTGGGCGCCCGGCTGGCCGGGGGGGCCGCGCTGGTCGACCTAGCGGCGGAGCGCGGGTGGCGCGGCGGGGGCGACTCGGTGCTGGACGAGTCGTACTGGAGGGCCACCCTCACCCTCACCCTTCTCGGGCGGTGACTCCCTCCTCCGGCGAGCCCCCACTCCTGCTCGTCGTGGACGACGAGCCGGTCAACGTGGAGCTGCTGTGCGATCTCCTGGAGGCCATGGAGTACCGCGTCGTGGGGGCGCTCGGCGGGGCGGAGGCGCTGGAGGTGGCCCGGGAGCGCGTCCCCGACCTGGTTCTGCTGGACATCATGATGCCGGGGATGAACGGGATCGAGGTGTGCCGCCGGCTCAAGGACGACCCGGCCACCGCCTCCATCCCCGTGGTCTTCGTG
The DNA here is from genome assembly GCA_036260145.1 of Longimicrobiaceae bacterium. GTDB lineage: Bacteria > Gemmatimonadota > Gemmatimonadetes > Longimicrobiales > Longimicrobiaceae > JAFAYN01. The sequence goes on from DATAAL010000795.1 coordinate 10,661, forward strand.
ACCGCGCTCTCCGAGAGCGAGGACAAGCTCAGGGCGATCGAGGCCGGGGGGGACGACTTCCTCACCAAGCCGTTCCACCGGCCGATCCTGCTGGCCCGCATCCGCTCGCTCCTCCGGCTCAAGGCGGCCGGCGACGAGCTCTCCCGTTCGTACCAGAAGCTGCAGGAGATGCAGCGCCTCCGCGACGACCTGACGCGGATGATCGTCCACGACCTCAAGTCTCCCCTCTCCGCGGTGCTCGCCGCCCTGGAAATGGTGACCGACGGGGACCTGGGTCCGCTCACGCCCCCGCAGAAGCGGCTCCTCGCCAACGCGCAGAGCCGGGGCGCCGACCTCCTCCGCATGATCGACAACCTTCTCGATATCGCCCGGCTGGAGGAGTCGGAGGTGCGCCTGCAGCTCGACGAGGTGGAGGTGGGGCGCCTCCTCCGCGAGGTGGTGGAGGAGTGGCAGCTCCCCGCTGAGCAGCGGGGAGGGTCGCTGAGCGCGGAAGAGGCGCCCCCCCTCCGGATCCGTGCCGACGAGCAGCTCCTCCGGCGAGTCTTCGCCAACCTGATCGGGAACGCGGTGCGGCACGCGGGTACCGGGGTGCGGATCCGGGTGACCGCAGAGCCGGAGGGCGAGGAGGGGGTTCGCTTCACGGTGGCCGACGACGGGGTGGGAATCCCCCCGGAGTTCCAGGAGGTGATCT
>DATAAL010000796.1:0-14688 GCA_036260145.1 Longimicrobiaceae bacterium
CCGATCCCCACCCCGTCGCCGATAACCGCACCCTCCCCCACGACCGCCGTGGGATGAACCTCCGTCGACGCAGGCGCGTCGCCGGGCCGGGGCGGGAACACGGGACCGGGAGTCACGCTCGGATCGTTCAACTCCGTCTCATCCGGAGAGGGGAAGCGCCGTCGGGTGGATGGAAGATACCGGCGGGTCGGTGAATTGGCAACGAAGGTACCCACAACGAAAAAGCCTGCGACCCGGTCTGTGGGTCGCAGGCTTCGGCCCGCGCTGCGGGGCTGGCCTCAGCGTCCGCCAGTGCCGCGGAGCCGGACGAGCACGCGCTCCGTCAGGTCCAGCGTTGAGTCGGCCGCCACCATCCCGCTGTTGGCCGCGTCGAAGATCATCGCGTACCCTCCTTCCCTGCGGATGGTCTCGATGGTCTCGCGGATCCGCCTCATGATCGGGTCGACGAGCTGCGCCTCGCGCTGCTGCGCCGTCTGCTGGAGCTGCCCCATCCGCTGCTGGTAGGCGGTGAACCGCTGCTGCAGCTCCTGCTGCCGCTGCTGCCTCGCCTGCGCCGAGAGCGTGGACTGCTGGCGCTCGAAGTCCTGCTGGAGCCGCTGCAGCTCGTTCTGCATCGAGTCCACCTGGGTCTGGTACTGCCCCATCTCGCGCTGCAGCGTCTGCTGCGCCTCCGCCGAGCCCGGCGCCTCCGCCAGGATCTTCTGCGAGTTGATGAACCCGATCTTGACAGCCTGCGCATCCGCCGTAGAGACGCCGAACGCCAGGAGCGCCGCGGCGAGAATCCCGCCAAACGAGAAAAAGCGCTTCATCAAAGTACTCCGGTGAAAGATCAGAAGCCCTGTCCGAACTTGAAGTGCACCTCCCACCCCGGGTTGGGCCTGTCGAACCCGTAGGCGATATCGAGCCCGATCGGGCCGAAGGGGGTCACTACCATCCCGCCGATCCCCGCGCCCCGGAAGAGGCGCGTCGGGTTGAACTGCTCTGCCGTGCGCCATACGTTCCCCGCATCCGCGAAGGCGGAGACCGAGAGCTGGTCCGTGATGCGCACCGCGTACTCCGCGGACACCGAGAAGAACGAGTTGCCGAGGCACTCCAGGCGGAAGTTGCTCCCGCCGCACGTCTCGTCGAAGCCGAGCGCGTTGATGGAGGCGTCCTTGTACCCGCGGAGCGGCTGGCTGGGGAGCCGGGTCCCACCCGCGTAGTACTGTTCGAAGGGGAAGAGCGAGGCATCCCCGAAGATCGTCCCCGCCCGCGCCGTCAGCCCTAGCGCCATGCGGATCGGCCGCTGGCCGGGCTGCCCGCCGCCGAGCCGGCCGACCGGAACCCACCACTCGGCCTCGGTGGACGCCTTCTGGAAGTTGCCGTCACCGCCCAGAGGCCCACCGGTCTGCTCCAGCGACACCGATTGCCGAGTCCCGGAGACCGGGAAGAGCGGGTGGCTCTTGGTATCGCGGGCCAGCGAGAGCGAGAGGCTGCTGGCGGTCGCGTTCGGGAGGCACTCCACCTCGGTGGACTCCGCGGTGCACTCCTCGTCGTTGGGACCGAAGTACGCCGTCCGCGCCAGTGAGTAACCAAGAAACGCCCGGGTCCTGAAGAGCCCCGGAACGGGGAACCCGACCTGCACCGCTCCACCCGTCCGGACCCGGCGCACGTTCCCGAACGAGAAGTAGCGGTCGCCGGTGTGGAAGAGCGAGATACTCCCCGAGTTGCGGCTCCCGAAGATCGCCGGGTCGGTGTATGATGCCTCGAAGGCGTTCCGGCCGTACCCGTACTCCACGCGGAGGTTGCCCTGCTTCCCCTGGCCGAACAGGTTGGGCTCGCTGAATCCCAGGAACCCGGTCACCCCGCCCCCCCGGCCGGCGTAGCTCCCGCCGATGGAGGTGCCGAAGTTGATGTTCCCGGTCTGCTTCTCCTTGACCCGGAAGACGATGTCCACCTCCCCCGCCTCCGTGTTGGGGAGGATGTCCGGGGTGGGGAGCGGGGTCTCGAAGAAGCCGAGCGCGCCGATGCTGGTGTAGCTGGCGATCAGCCGCTCCTCGTTGTACACGTCGCCCGGGAGGACCAGGAGCCGCTCGCGGATCACCGACTCGTGGGTGCGGGTGTTCCCCTCGATCACCACCCGCCGGATGTAGAACGGCTGCCGCTCCGAGATGGCCCAGGTGACGTTCACCGTCGCCGGCTCGTTCGCAGCGGTGGAGGGGACCCGGCGCAGGATCGGCTCCACCTGCGCGTACAGGTACCCCTCGTTGTTGTACAGCCGCCGCAGTTCGGCCGTGGCGTCGTCCAGGGCGGCGCGGTTGAACACCTCGCCACGCGAGCGCTCCCCGCCCCCTCCGAAGGGGAGTCCGAGCACCGAGCGCCGCTCGATGGTGTAGAGGCGCTGGATCTGCTCGGTGGGAAAGCGCGAGTTCCCCTCGATACGGAACTCCCCGAGGCGGTACTGCGGCCCCTCGGACACGTTCACCACCAGGCGCGCCTTCCCCGTCTGCGGGTCCACCACCAGGGTGTCCGACAGCACGGCGAAGTCGATGTATCCGCGCTCGCCGTAGAACTCGGGAAGCCGCTCCCGGAGATCGGTACGGAAGGTCTCGCGGTCGAACCTCCCGGAGCGGAACCAGAAGAAGCCCTCTTCCTTGGTCTTCATCGCGTCCCGGAGCGCCTCGTCCGGGAACGCCTGGTTGCCCTGGAATTCGATATCCGCGATGGCGAGGCGGTTCCCCTCCCGCACGTTGAAGGTGAGGCGGAAGGCACCCGCGGGCTCCCTCATGGGGGTGAGCGTGGTGTCGATGGAGACCACCTGCAGCCCCTCCTTGGCCAGCAGGTCGCGGATCATCTGCTGCGTCCGCACCACCTGCGACGGATTGAGCGGCTGGTTCTCCTTGATTCCCACCGTGTCGAGCACCGTCTTCTCGCCGACGCTCTCCAGGCCGCGGATGGCGACCTGGGCGATCAGCGGACGCTCCGTCACCTGCACCACCAGCGTCACCCGCGAGGTACCCTCCCCGCGGGACAGGATGTCCACCGACTCGAAGTTCCCGGTCGCCATCAGCCGGCGGATGGCGGTCTGGATTTCCGTGGGGCGTACAAACGCTCCCGGACGGAGCCCGGAAGTGGTGCGGATCACCCCTTCGGCCACCCGGCGGTTCCCGCGGACGATCAGGGAGTCCAGGACGGCCCCACCCTGCTGCGCCGTGGCGGCGGGAGAGGGGGAGGTGGGCTGCTGGGCCGGCGCGGTCCGGATGTCCGCGCCCAGGAAAACGAACCCGAGGAGGACCGCGTGGACCGCGACCCTCCTCGTCCTGCTCGAGTTTTGCGACATCACGTCGTGGACGTGTTGGAAGAAGAGGGAACCCGGAAGGCGAGGGACTGCCGGTCCTCGGAAACCGAGACTTCGATCTCGTCCCCGGGCGAGAACTCCGCCATGAGGATCTTCTCCGAGAGCGGATCCTCTAGGTAGCGCTGGATGGCGCGCCTGATCGGGCGGGCACCGAACTTCTCGTCGTACCCATGCTCGATCATGAAGTTCACCGCGTCGTCCGTGAGCTTCAGCGTCAGCTCCTCCTCCTTGAGACGCTTCTCCACATCCGCCAGGAGGTTGTGGATGATCTGGCCGATCTGCTCGCGGGTGAGCGAATGGAAGATGATCGAGTCATCCAGCCGGTTGATGAACTCCGGGTTGAACGCCCGCTCGATCTCCTCCTTGATCTTCTCCTCCATACGCTCGAACTGGGACTGGCTGGTCTGGGTGTGGAAACCCAGGCCGCTCCCCTTCCCGATGTCGCGGGCGCCGAGGTTGGAGGTCATGATAATGACCGTGTTCTTGAAGTCGATCACCCGGCCGTAGTTGTCCGTCAGGTGCCCCTCGTCCAGCACCTGCAGGAGGATGTTGAACACGTCCGGATGCGCCTTCTCGATCTCGTCCAGGAGGACCACCGAGTACGGCTTGCGGCGGACGGCCTTGGTGAGCGTCCCCGAGTCCTCGTACCCGACGTATCCCGGAGGGGCGCCGATGAGCCGGGACACGGAAAACTTCTCCATGTATTCCGACATGTCGACCCGGATCAGGGCATCGCGGTCGGCGAAGAGGAACTCCGCCAGCGCGCGGGCCAGCTCCGTCTTGCCGACGCCCGTGGGCCCGGCGAAGATGAAGCTCCCGATCGGCCGGCGCGGGTCCTTGAGCCCCGCGCGGGAGCGGCGGATAGCCCGGGCGATCGCCTTGATGGCCCGCTCCTGGCCGATGACCCGCTTGTGCAGCTCCTCCTCCATCCCGATGAGCCGCGCCGTCTCCGCTTCGCGCAGGCGGGTCACCGGGATCCCCGTCCAGCGGGAGACGATGAACGCCACGTCGTCCTCCGTGAGGGTCGGACGGTGGGTGCGGCGCTCCTCCTCCCACGCCTTTTCGCGCTCCTGGATCTCGCGCTGCAGCTCCCGCTCACGGTCGCGCAGCTCGGCGGCGCGCTCGAAGTCCTGGTCGCGGATCGCCTCGTCCTTCTTTCCGGCGATCTCGTCCACCTTCTTCTTCAGCTCCGCCACCTCCGGCGGCGGGACCTGGGTGGCGAGGCGGGCCCGCGCTCCGGCCTCGTCGATCACGTCGATCGCCTTGTCAGGGAGGAAACGGTCGGTGATGTAGCGCTCCGACAGCTTCACTGCGGCCTCGATCACCGAATCGGGGATGACCACGCGGTGGTGGTCCTCGTAGTGCGACTTCAGCCCCTGGAGGATCTGGATCGCTTCGTCGATCGAGGGCGGGTCCACGGCGACCGTCTGGAAGCGCCGCTCCAGCGCCCCGTCCTTCTCGATGTACTTGCGGTACTCGTTCAGCGTGCTGGCCCCGACGCACTGCAGCTCACCGCGGGCCAGCGCCGGCTTGAGCATGTTGGAGGCGTCGATGGCGCCCTCGGCGGCCCCCGCCCCCACCAGGGTGTGGAGCTCGTCGATGAAGAGGATGATGTTCTTGTTCTGCGAGATCTCGTTCATCACCGCCTTGAGCCGCTCCTCGAACTGGCCGCGGTACTTGGTGCCGGCGATGACGGCCGCCATGTCCAGCGAGAGCACCCGGTAGTCGCGGAGCGAGTCCGGGCACTTCCCCTCGGCGATCAACTGGGCGAGCCCCTCGACGATCGCGGTCTTCCCTACGCCCGGCTCCCCGATGAGCACCGGGTTGTTCTTCTTGCGCCGGGAAAGGATCTCCATCACCCGCTCGATCTCCTCGGCGCGCCCGATGGTCGGGTCCAGCTCCCCCTGCCGGGCGAGCTCCGTGAGGTCGCGGCAGAAGTGGTCGAGCGCCGGGGTCTTGCTCTTCTTCTCCCCCTTGGGAGTGCTCCCCGCGCCGATCGACGAGGATGTGCTGGGGGCGGCCTGGGCCGCGTGCGGCTCGGAGCCCAGGAGCTTCAGCGTCTCGCGCCGGGCGTCCTCCAGGGTGATCCCGAGCTGCCCCAGGACCTCGGCGGCGATCCCCTTCTCCTCGCGCAGGAGGCCCAGGAGGAGGTGTTCGGTGCCGACGTAGGAGTGGTTCAGCTCGCGCGCCTCGGCCATGGCGAACTCCAGGACCTTCTTGGCGCGGGAGGTATAGGGGAGTTCGCCGAGGGCGATGGTGGCCTTGCCGCGGCGCACCGACTCCTCGACCCGCTCCTGGATCTGCTCCAGGTCCACGGAGAGGTTCTGCAGGACGGCGGCGGCGACCCCCTCACCCTCACGGATAAGCCCGAGCAGGATGTGCTCGGTGCCGACGTAGTCGTGCTGCAGCCGGATCGCCTCCTCGCGGGCCATCGCGAGTACTTTCCGTACCCGGTCCGTAAAATTGTAGTTCATGGTGCCCTTTCGTTGCCAAGCATCCGTTCAGCGAGAAGGCCTACTATCTCGATATATCGCCGTCTTCACCCTCGTCGGGGGACGGATCCCCCTCCTGGGCCAGAGTCCGTCGGACGAAGGCCGCGCGGTATACGTCCACCTCACCGGTGGGGAGCGCTCCCCCCGCCATCTGTTCCAGGTGCGCGGCCTGCGCGAAGATCATGATTCGATTGAGCGAGTATACACTGAGCCCCGGAAGAAGGTCCAGCCCCACGCCCAGGCGCACTCCGCTCAGCAGGTTCATGACCTCCTCGAACGAGATGGACCGCGCGTGCCGCAGCAGCCCGTAGGCCCTCCACACCTTGTCCTCGATCACCGTGGGCGCGTCGCGGAGGAGAACGGTACGCGCGTGCATCTCGTACTGCACCACCTGCTGGACGATCCGCTGCAGGTGGTCGATCAGGTCCTCTTCCGTCTTCCCCAGCGTCGTCTGGTTCGAGATCTGGAAGAAGTTTCCCACCACCTCCGACCCTTCTCCGTACAGCCCCCGGAACGTCAACCCCACCTGCGCGATCCCCTGGAGGACCTTCCCGATCTCCTGCGTCAGCACCAGCCCGGGGAGGTGGATCAGCACCGACGCCCTCAACCCGGTTCCCACGTTGGTGGGGCATGACGTCAGGTACCCGAACTCGGTGTGGAACGCGTAGGGGAGCCGTCCCCCCATCTCCTCGTCGAGGCGGTCCACCAGCGCCCATGCGTCCCTCAGCCGGAAGCCGCTGACCAGGCTCTGCAGGCGCAGGTGGTCCTCCTCGTTCACCATCACGCTCACCGCCCGCCGGTCCGACATCATCAGGGCGGAGTGCGATGGAGGCCTCCCCCCGTTCCCCTCCACCAGCTCCTTGCTGACCAGGTGCCGCTCCAGGAGAAGCTGGCGCTCCGTCGGGCCCAGGGCGGCCACGGACACCACGCTCCCGTCCCGGAGCGAATCCAGCGTCTCCGCAGCCTCCCGGGTGAGCTGCAGGACGGAGCGCCGGTCCGCCTCTCCCGCCCTCAGCCCGAAGCGATACCCTTGAAGGTTTCGTGCCAGGCGGACCCGGGTGGAGAGCACGATGTCCGAGTGCGGACCGTCGGCGCCGAGCCACTCCAGGCCATCCCGCGGCGTGGTCACGTCTCTCATCGGCTTCCCACTCTCTCTCAGTCGCTGGCAGTTTCCATCCGCCGGATCTGGTCCCGGAGCACCGCGGCCCGTTCGAAATCCTCCGAGTCCACGGCACGCTGCAGCGAGCGCCGCAGACTCGCGATGCGCGCTGTACGGTCGGTGGCGCGGGGGTCCGGCGGAAGGTACACCTTCCCCATGTGCTGCGTCCCCCCGTGCAGCTTCCGCAGGAGCCCGCGGAGGTGCTGGTCGAAGTGGGAGTAGCAGTGCGGGCAGCCCAGGCGTCCGGTGCGCTTGAAGTCGTTCATCGTCAGGCCGCAGAACTCGCACGCCCCCGGTGAGGAGCCGGCAGCCCCCGCCAGCCCCTTCCCCATCTGGGCGAGAAAGTCGGTCAACGGTGCGGTCTCGGCGCTCACGCCCGACTCCAGCCCCATCTCCGCCGCGCACGTGTCGCACAGGTGACGCGTGCTGGTCTCGTTGTTGATGATCTGGGTCACGTGGTAGACCGCCGGGTTCTTACCGCACTTATCGCACTGCATGCTCAGCCCGTTTCCGGAACGTTCGTAGTGGGAAGGCTCACCCGCCCCAGGGCCCTGCCGGGAGCTCCTCCCGCTCGGTCTCGGTGGGGACCAGCCTCCCGGCGTGCAGCCGCAATACCCGGTCCGCTCGCGCGGCCAGGTCCAGGTTGTGGGTCACCAGAATCATCGCCGCCCCGTTCTCGCGGCTCACCTCGAAGAGGAGGTCGTGCAGCCGCTCGCCCGTGGGCGGGTCCAGGTTCCCCGAGGGCTCGTCCGCTAGAAGGAGCACCGGCCGCGTGACCAGCGCCCGCGCCACCGCCACCCGCTGCTGCTCGCCCCCGGAGAGCTGCCCCGGCTTGTGCTCCAGGCGGTGCTCCAGCCCCACCCGCCCCAGCATCTCCCGCGCTCGCTCGCGCGACTGGCGCGGCGGAGCGCCGGCGATCAGCAGCGGCATGGCCACGTTCTCCAGGGCGGAGAACTCGCGCAGGAGGTGGTGGAACTGGAAGACGAACCCGATCCGCTCGTTGCGGAGCCGCGCCAGCGCCTCCTGCTCGAGCTGCGCCAGCGCCTTCCCCCCCACGTACACCTCCCCCCGACTCGCCGCGTCCAGCCCCCCCAGGAGGTGAAGGAGGGTGGACTTCCCCGCGCCGCTCTGCCCGATGACCGCGATCGATTCGCCGGGAGCGACCTCCAGCTCCACCCCGTCCAGCACCTGGATCGGGGTGCCGTCGCCGCCGATGTACCGCTTGGAGAGGTCGCGGGCGAGGACCGCCGCCCCGGCTGAGGAGGGGTGGAGCTCACTCATGGCGGATCGCCTCCACCGGGAGGAGCCCCGCCGCCTGCCGGGCCGGGTAGATCGTCGCCGCGAAGGAGATCAGGACGCTGCACACCAGGATGGTCACCACGTCGGCGGGATCGTACGCCACCGGGAGGTGGTCCACGAAGTAGATGTCACCGGGGATCCTGATCAACTCGTAGCGATCGATCACCCAGGTCAGAACCATCCCGCCGATCGCGCCCAGGCTGGAGCCCACGATCCCGATCACCAGCCCCTGGAGCATGAAGATCCGCTGCACCCGCCGCGAGGTGAGCCCCATCGACTTGAGGATCCCGATCTCCCGGGTCTTGTCGGTGACCACCATCACCAGGGTGGAGATGATGTTGAACGCGGCCACGATCACGATCAGTAGGAGGATCACCATCATGGCCAGCTTCTCCAGCTTGAGCGCGGAGAAGAGCGACGAGTTCATCGACTTCCAGTCCTCCGCGCGGAACGGGAAGCCCAGCACGCCCTCGATCCGCCGCCCGACCTCGTCGGCGACCATCGCGTCCGGCACGCGGATCTCCAGTCCGGTGACCGCCGTCCCCATCTGGGTGAGGTCCTGCGCGGCCGGGAGGGTGGTGTACATGAACTTGTTGTCGTACTCGTACATCCCGGTCTTGAAGCGCCCCACCACCTCGAACTTCCGCCCGGTCGGCACCACCCCGCCCAGCGGGCTGACCTTCGCGCCCACCAGCGAGAACACGTCCACCACATCCCCGGTGTACAGGCCGAAGCGCTCGGCAAGCGCCTCCCCCACAAGTATCGGCGGGTATCCCGACCGGGTGCGCCCGAGAGAGTACCTGCCCTGGCGGATCTGGCCGACGATATCCGTGACCGGCGGTCCCCCCGCGCCGGGATCGATCCCCCGGAGAATGGCGAACTCCGCGTACCCCGCGCGGTTGCGCAGCCCCACCTCCGTATGGATGAAGGGCGCGGCCGCGGTCACCCCTGGCACCGTACGGACGCGCTTCAGTACGGAGGGCCATTCCTCCACCCGCATCGTCTCCCCGAAGGTGGTGAGCCAGATATGGGGGTTGGTCCCCAGGATCTTGTCGCGCAGGTCGTTCTGGAGCCCGGTCATCACCGCGGTGACCACGATCAGCGCCATCACCCCTACCGTCACCCCGCCGATGGAGATCGCGGTGATGAGCGACAGGAAGCGGGTGCCGCGTCGCGACGCCAGGTATCGGCGACCGATGTACCATTCCAGTTTCACGCGGCCCTCCTAGAATACACCGGAGCGCTCACTCGGGCCTCATCGTGGGGAAGAGGATCACGTCCCGGATCGACGGCTGGTCGGCCAGGATCATGGTGAGCCGGTCGACCCCCATCCCGAACCCGCCGGTCGGGGGCATCCCGTACTCCATGGCCCGGAGGAAGTCCTCATCGATCGGCTGTGTCTCCTCGTCGCCGGCCAGCCTGAGGCGGTTCTGCGCCTCGAAGCGCTCGCGCTGGTCGATGGGATCGTTCAGCTCGCTGTAGGCGTTGCAGATCTCCTTCCCCGCCGCGATCAACTCGAAACGCTCGGTCAACTCCGGGTTCCCGCGCTTCGCCTTGGCTAGCGGCGACATCTCGTGGGGGTAGTCGGTGATGAAGGTGGGCTGGATGAGCCGGGGCTCCACCAGCTCTCCGAACAGCTGGTCGATCAGCTTCCCACGCCCCATAGCGGCGACGTCGTCGCCCGTCCCGAGCGAGCGCACCTTACGCCGCAGCTCATCGTCGGACATCGCCTCCACGTCGACCCCGCCGACCTCGCGGAGCGCCTCGTACATGGTGTAGCGCCGGAACGGCGACGTGAAGTCGATCTCGTGCTCGCCGAAGCGCACCGGTCTCCCGCCCAGGACCTCGCGCACCACGGAGCCGAGCATCTCCTCCGTGAGCGCCATCACCGCCCGGTAGTCCAGATAGGCGGCGTAGAACTCCAGCATCGTGAACTCCGGGTTGTGGAAGCGCGAAAGCCCCTCGTTCCGGAAGTCCTTTCCGATCTCGTACACCCGTTCCATCCCGCCCACGATCAGCCGCTTCAGGTACAGCTCGTCGGCGATGCGGAGGTAGAGCTGCAGGTCGAGGGCGTTGTGGTACGTCACGAAGGGCCGCGCCAGGGCCCCGCCGTAGAGCGGCTGCAGCACCGGGGTCTCCACCTCGATGAAGCCGCGCTCGTCCAGGAAGCGCCGGAGCGCGCTGACGATCCGGGCGCGGAGCACGAACACCTCCCGGACCTCCGGGTTCACCGCCAGGTCCGCGTAGCGCTGGCGGTAGCGGGCCTCCACGTCGCTGAAGCCCGAGTACACGCGCCGCTCCCCGGTCTCGGGGTCGATCTCCTCCTTTCCCAGCGGGAGCGGCCGTACCGCCTTCGACAGGAGCCGGAAGGAGGCGACCCGCAGCGACACCTCGCCGGTCCGGGTGCGGAAAAGCGTCCCCTCGACCCCGATCCAGTCGCTCAGGTCGAGGAGGTCCAGGAGCCCGTACTCGTCCCCCAGGTCGTTCACGCGGAAGTAAAGCTGGAGGCGCCCCGTGCGGTCGGCGAGGTGAACGAAGGTGCTCTTCCCCATCACCCTCTTGGACACCATCCGGCCGGCCAGGCGCATCCGCTCCGCCGGTCCCTCCTCCCCGTCCGCCCGCTCCGACGCCTCCCAGCGCTCGAATCGCTCCCGCGCCGCCGTCGTGGTGTGCGTAGGGTTGAACCCGTACGCGAACGGCTCCACTCCCCGTTCGCGCAGAGTCCGGAGCTTTTCCAGGCGGTCCTCGACCACCCGGTCCCGCTCGATAGCTTCCTCCATCTCCATCAGTGTTGCTCCCCGCCGAACTGCCGGAGGTACGCCTGGATGAAGGGGTCCAGGTCCCCATCCATCACCCTCTGCACGTCCGGCACCTTCAGCTCGGTGCGGTGGTCGTTGACCATGGTGTAGGGCTGGAAGACGTAGGAGCGGATCTGGCTCCCCCATCCGATGTCCGTCTTGGTAGATTCCAGCTTCTGCTTCTCGCGCTCCTGCTCCTCCAGCGCCCGCTGGTAGAGAGCCGCCTTGAGCATCTTCATGGCGGTCGCGCGGTTCTTGTGCTGCGAGCGCTCCTGCTGACACGCCACCACGATCCCCGAGGGGATATGGCGGAGGCGCACCGCGGAAGAGGTCTTGTTGACGTGCTGCCCGCCGGCGCCCGAGGCCCGGTACACCTCCATCTCGATGTCCTCGTCCCGGACCTCGATCTGGATGGTGTCATCGACGGACGGGTACACGAACACCGAGGCGAAGGAGGTATGCCTCCGTGCCTGTGAGTCAAAGGGAGAGATCCGGACCAGGCGGTGCACCCCTCGCTCCGCCTTGAGGTAGCCGTAAGCGTACTGCCCCCGGATCTCCAGGGTCGCCGACTTGATCCCCGCCTCCTCGCCGTCCAGCTGGTCGAGGAGCTCCACCTCGAAGCCCCGGCGCTCCGCCCAGCGGACGTACATGCGGAGGAGCATCTCCGCCCAGTCCTGCGACTCCGTCCCCCCGGCTCCGGGATGGATGGTCAAGATGGCGTCACGATGGTCGTCGGGACCCTGGAGCATGTTGCGCAGCTCCAGGTCTTCCAGCCCCGTCCCCACCGCCTCCACCTCGCGCTGCCACTCCTCGGTCAACTCGGGGTCGTCCTCCAGCGCCAGGAGCTCCCCCAGCTCCGCCAGCTCGTCCACCTTACCCGCAAGGCGGGCCCAGGGGTCCGTCCACGCCCTGACCGCGTTGGCCTCGGCGATCACCTCGCGCGCCCGGTCGGCATCGTTCCAGAACGCCGGGTCGGCCATGCGGGCCTCGAGCTGCCTCAGCTTCTCCTGCTTCGCGGGGATGTCAAAGAAACCCCCTCAGCTCATCGAGCCTTTCGCGGTACACGTCGAGCCTGGACTGCAATTCCGTGATCATTGGCGTCCGTCCGTTGTAGCAATGACAAGGGCCGCCCCTGCTGGACGGCCCTCTGGCATGTGCGCAGCGCGGAATATAGCCGCACCGTCTACCCCATGCAATCAACCCCGCCCCTGCGCAACGATGGATCCCCCGCGTCCAGCATCAGAAGATCTTCTGCCCGCGCGCCAGGATGTCGTTCAGAGCGTCGCGGAAGAAGGTCGTCCCATGGGCGACCTCGGTCCCGACCTGCTGCACGTACTCCTCCCAGCTCTTCCTGATCTCCTCCTTGAATTCCCGCTTCAGCGTCCCATCCCGCAGCGCCGTATCCCGTCGCTCCGGATGGTAGGTGACCATGTCGGAGACCAGCGCCCGAGCCAGGCGGCGTGCCTTGGAGTGTGGGTCGGTGGCCCCGAACGGCGACGGAGCTCCCGGACGTGGTCCGGACGGCGTGGCACCGGATGGTACTTCCACCGTCGGTGCCGGAGCCGCGGCGGGCGGCGTCGGCGGAGCGGGAGCCACCGGAGGCGTACTCGCCGCTGCGGGGGCGCTCACGGCCAGCATGGTGCGCTCTTCGGTCCTCTCCCCGGCCGGCTCGACACGGAAGACGCCCCGGCAGATCGAGCACCGCACCCGCGCGCCTCCGGCCGGGACCTTCCGCGGATCCACACGGAACACGGTGTGGCAGTGAGTACAAGCAGCATTCATACCGTTTTCATCCCCGAGGAGACCGAGTGGACAGCGCCCGCGCCCGGAGCCGTACGCGGCTACTTTCCGCTTCGCCGGTCCACCACGTAGAGCGAGCCCGGCAGGGTCTTGGCGTACGCCTTCATCTCCGTGGCCAGCTCGCTGATCTGCGCGGTATGGGAGAAGTCCCGTTGCGCGTTGGTCACCACACCGATGGAGAGCGTCATCAGTGGCACCTCGTACACCTCGCCGCGGCGGTCCTTCCCGAAGAAGTATCCCCGCTCCCGGTCCTCCGGGGAGTACTGGAGGGGGATCAGCTCGTTGAATACGGAGATCACGTCTTCGCAGCAGAGGTGGTAGTCCTCCAGTGGCGCGTTGAAGATGAAGTCGTCGCCACCGATGTGTCCCACGAACGCTCGCTGGGAATGGGCGCGCACCACATCGCGCAGGATCCGGGAGAGGAGGAGGATGACCCGGTCGCCGTGGTTGTACCCGTACCGGTCGTTAAACTCCTTGAAGTGGTCCAGGTCGGCGTAGCAGACCGCGAACCGCTGACCGGACCGCAGGCGCTTGGCGATGTCGCGCTCGATCTGGACCGTCCCCGGGAGGCGGGTCGTGGGGTGCACACTCACGTCACGTTCGGCCCTGCGGAGCGCCATCTGCAGCCTCAGCTCGCACTCGCGGTCGACGAGCTCTCCGCAGAGCACCTCGTCCGCTCCCGCCTCCAGGGCGTCCGCCGTAGCCGCCGGCTCCGTCCCACTGATGTAAGCGATCACCGGCACCACCGCCGTGAACGCCTCGCCCTTGAGCGTGCGGCAGAGGCGGAGCGCTTCGTCCGCGGGTCGGGAAGCGTCGACGACTACGGCTGTTGGATACGCGCGGCTCACACGGATCACCACGTCGTCGGCAGACCGGACCTCGACGAGGTGCTGTTCGTGTCCTGCGGCGAAATCCTCCACTATCTTCGGGGCACGATACTCGTGCGGCGAGAAGTGCAGGAGGAATCGACGCGACATAGGCCCGGGGAACGGTGGACGAAGGACGGGACATGCGAATACTACCCCGGTGCCCGGTGTCCTGTCAAACCAGTAGCGCCCGGACAACGGATCGCCGGCGGCGGGACACGGGAGAAGCCGGAGGAGGTGGCGGGTCTCGATGGTCCCGGCAGCCGACGGTGGGAGGCGGTCAGAGAGGAGTGGCTTCGTCGATCAGGAGGATGGGGATGTCGTCGCGCACCTCGTACCTGAGCCTGCACGTCTCACAGACCAGCGAGGGAGGGTCCTCCTGGTACACAAGGTCGCTCTTGCACCTGGGGCAGACCAGGATCTCCAGCAACTCGGGGTCGAGCATGGTCACTCTTCCGTCGGGAGTTTGAAACCGAGCCGCGCTAGGCTCACCGGGTCCTTCCGCCACTTGGGGAGGACCTTCACCCACAGATCGAGGTACACGGGCGCCCCTACGAACTCCTCGATCTTCAGCCTCGCCGCCTGCCCGAGCTTCTTGATGGCAGCGCCGCCCCGACCAATGAGGATGGCCTTCTGTGTGGGTCGCTCCACATAGACCGTGGCGCGGATGTAGATGGGCTGCGCGTTTTCGCGGAACTCGTCCACGCGCGCTGTGGTGCTGTACGGAACCTCCTGCCCGTACTGCTCGAAGACGGTCTCGCGGATCAGCTCAGCGACGAAGAAGCGCACCGGCTGCGACGAGATCTCGTCCGGCGGGTAGAGGAACGGCGAGACCGGGAGAAGAGCGGCGATCCTGGAGCGCAGCTCCTCCACCCCCTTCCCTGTCAGCGCCGAGATCTCCACCGGCTCCGCCGCGAACTGCTCCACCGTCCACGCC
>DATAAL010000797.1:0-2453 GCA_036260145.1 Longimicrobiaceae bacterium
GGCACGCCCGCGCTTCCCGCTCTCGCGCTCCCTACAGGTTCAGCCAGTAGTTGAACTTCACCAGCAGGACATTGGTCGCCGGAACCGGATGGTCGCCGTCCATTCCCAGGAGCCTCCCGAAGTCCCGCCCGAGACCGAAGCTCCCGTCCGGCAGGTAGTCGGTCCTCCCCTGCCCCCACACCACGAAGAGCGTGGAGCCGGGGCGGTACTCCCAGCGGAGTACCGCGTTGGAGCGGAGCTGCTTGAAGTTGAAGTCGGGGTCGGAGAAGGTGTAGTCCGCCTCCGCGTCGCCGTCCCGGTTCACCGCATAGCTCCCCCTCTTCGGGTCGAAGGAGATCTCCCGCGCGCCGAAGACGTCGAAGCGGTCCCGGAACGACGAGGCCCGCGGGTCGGCCACCTCCATGAACCGGTCGTAGCTCCCCGCGCTCACGAAGGGCTGGGCGTAGAACTCCAGGGAGAGCGTCGGGGAGAGGGTGTAGTTCAGCCGCGTGGTGACGCTCACCGTCCTCTGGTCCATGTGGGCGAAGACGTAGTGCCGGCCCCCCGGCCCGTCCTGCTGCGTCACGTACTGCCAGGTCTGGTTGCTCCGGCCGTAGGAGGGGCTCACCGACAGGTTGAGCTGCGCTGAGGGGCGGTAGGACAGCCCCGTCGAGATCCCGTAGTCCCACTGCCCACCGTCGTCCTCGAACCCGCCCCACACGTTGAAGTTGGCACCCACGGGCTTGCGGCGGTCGCTGCTGAGCCAGGTGCTGTAGCGGAGGCCGCTGGGGCGCACGATGGCCGGGCCGCCGCGGAGCGCGCCGTTGCTGAGCGCCTCGAAGCGGCGCCCCATCCACCACCCGCCGTTCCAGAAGTTCTTGAGCTCGAAGTTGGTCCAGTGGCCGAGCTGGCTGTAGATCCGCTCCCCGCCCGTCGTCCACATGGAGAACGGGTTGATCCCCACCGACCAGCTCCGGAAGATCCCCTGCGGCTCGTACTGCTGCCAGCGCCAGCTCGCGAAGAGCTGTACCTGGTCGGCCTCGCCCATGAAGCCCAGGTCGTTCAGCTCCAGCCCCGGGGTGCGCAGGTGGCCGCCGAAGCCGCCGCGCAGCTTGCTCCCGCCGTTCTTCCCCACCCAGAAGCTGGCCACCGCCCCGCCGAGGGAGGTGCGGGTGGAATCCACCTCCACGTGGTCGGCGTCGGGGCGCTGGAAGTAGTGCGCCGATCCCTGCTGCACCCGCAGGATGGCCTCCTCGCTCCCCCGGATGTGGCTCCCGGCCAGGTACCCGTTGGCCTCCCAGGTCCCCCGGGCGAACCGGTGACGCCCGTTGATCCCCGCCGAGTAGGCGGCGCTGCGCAGGAAGGAGAACTCCTCCCGCCCGTCGAGCTGCCGGTGGGTGGCCGTGGCCATGAAGCCCAGCGTGCTCCCGCCCTTGCGGAAGTCGCGCGAGAGGCTCCCCACCAGGTAGTTGGTGAGCGGCTCCACCGCCTCCGTGGTGATGCCCCCCGTCCGGCTGGCGATCCGCGCCTTCTCCTCGGCGGTCACCGCGTCCAGCAGCCCCAGCGTCCAGCCGCCGGCCGTCTTGCCCGTGACCTTGGCCGCACCCAGGATGGTGGTGGCCTCGGGAGACTCCAGCCACCCGTCGCCCGCGCTCACGAAGCGCTGCGGCGCCCGGCCGATGCGGCGCGAGTAGAAGAGCGACTCGCCGGAGCCGTCGTCGGTGCCCACGTTGAAGGAGAAGATGTTGGAGCCCTCCATGAAGAACGGCCGCTTCTCCCGGAAGTAGCTCTCGAAAGCGGAGAGGTTCACCTGGGAGGGGTCGGCCTCCACCTGGCCGAAGTCGGGGTTCAGGGTGGCGGAGAGCGTCAGGTTGGAGGTGATCCCGTAGCGCACGTCCAGCCCCGCCGCCACGGAGCCGTCGCTCTCGTGGTAGAAGGGGTTGGCGTCCTCCCCCGGGGCGCGGGTGACCCGCGCCACGCTGTAGGGGAGCACTTCCAGGCGGCGCGCCGGGCGGATGCCGGTGAGCCCGTGCAGCTCGCCGGACTGGGAGACCATCCCCCCCACGGTGGGGAGCACCGGCGACCACCAGGACCACTCCCCGCGGCGGGCGATCTCCCGCGCGAAGTTCACCCCCCACACCCGCTCGGTGCTGCCTTCGCGGCTGAAGCGGAGCTGGGAGAGGGGGATGCGGAACTCCGCGGTCCACCCGGCCGAGTCCACCCGCGCGGCCACCTCCCAGACGGCGTCCCAGTTGAGGTCCTCGAAGGTGTCGTCGTAGTGCAGGACGTCCTTCTTGACCCCCTTGGGGTTCACCGAGAAGCGGAAGCCGGTGCGGCGGTCGTGGTAGCTGTCGATGAGGACGTGGGCCCAGTCGGAGTACACCCCGGAGGCGTCGCGGCGGGAGAGCTGCGCGGCGATGGAGTCGGGGTGGGGATCGAGCATCCGCATCGCCACGTAGACCGCGTCGTCGCTG
>DATAAL010000798.1:0-2309 GCA_036260145.1 Longimicrobiaceae bacterium
CCAAGCAGAGCGCGGGGCCCTCCGCCCGCGACGCGGTCCCCGCCACCGGGCGCAACCCGGACCCCGACTCCCCCGGCGGGGAGGGACTCTCGGTGCGCACCGAGGGCGCGGAGTTCGTGGACCCGGCGTACCTGGCGAACATCATCCGCCAGCTCCACCGCTACTTCCGTCCTCCGCCGGGAGCCCGCACCGACGAGGCCGTGGTGCAGTTCTGGATCAACCGGGACGGCACGGTGTCCAACATCACCGTGGCGCGCAGCCGGGGGAGCTTCCAGTTCCGGGCGGCCGCGATGGAGGCGGTGGAGCAGGCGGGGATCGCCCGTGCCTTCGGCCCGCTCCCCCGCGCCTACCCCGGGAACCGTCTCCCGGTCTCCTTCACCTTCGAGCCCGCACGCTGACCGGCAGCCATCCCATGCGCAGTGCTCTCGTCCGCCTCCTGCGGCGCTCCCGCACCGGGGCGCTCGCCCTCCTCCTCGCCCTCCCCGGCGCCCTGCACGCGCAGGACACCGTGATGGTGCAGCTCGGCCTCACCTATACGCCGGGGTCGGAGCCCGGTTTCCTGGTCCTCCCCTTCGCTGCCGCGTCCGGGGTGGAGGGGGCGGCCGCCGCCGTGCGCTCCGTCATCCGGCAGGACCTGGACTTCAGCGACCGCTTCCGGGTGCAGGACCCGCCTGCCGGGGAGCGCCCGGTCTCTCCCAGGGAGGTGGGGAGCTGGCGCGACCGCGGCGCCGACTGGGTGCTCGCCGGAGAGGTGGCCGCGCGGAGCGGGGGGCTCACCCTTCGCCTGGCCCTCCTGGACGCGGTGTACGGGCAGGTCAAGGGCAACCGCACCTTCGACCTCCCCCGCGCTGGGGACCGCGGCTTCCGCATGGCGGTGCACACCGTCGCGGACGAAGTGGTCCGGTGGGTCACCGGCGAATCCGGGATCGCGGCCACCCGCATCGCCTTTGTGCTGCAGGGAAGGGGCTCCAAGGAGATCTACCTGGTCGACTGGGACGGGGAGAACGTGCAGCGGGTGACGAGCGACGGCTCCATCGCCCTCTCCCCAGCCTGGTCGCCGGACGGCGGCCGGCTCGCCTACACCTCCTTCCGCAGCGGCGTCCCGGTGCTGTACGAGCGGACCCTCGCCTCCGGCGCGGACCGGGTGATCTCCGACCGCAACGGGATCAACATCACCCCGGCCTACGCCCCGGACGGGCGCACCATCGCCTTCGCGGCCACGGTGGACGGGAACACCGAGATCGCCACCTGGAACCGGGCGGACGGGTGCTGCCTGGAGGTGCTCACCCGGGGGCGGCGCTTCGACTCGCTCTCCCCCACCTTCTCTCCGGACGGGCAGCGGATCGCCTTCGTCTCCAACCGCCTGGGGGAGCCACACATCTACGTGATGAGCAGGGGGGGGGAGCCGCGCGTGCTCTCCGAGTACCGCTACGGGAGCCAGGGGTACAACACCTCCCCGGACTGGTCACCGCGGGGAGGGCTGGTGGCGTACCACACCCGCGTGGGCGGGAGCCCGCAAATCGCGATCGTGGACGCCGCCGGGGGAGGACGCCCCCGACTGCTCACCAGCCGGGGGATCAACGAGGACCCGAGCTGGGCCCCGGACGGCCGCCACGTGGTCTTCGCGTCGGACCGCAACGGGGGTGGGCTGTTCGTGATGGACGTGGTGAGCGGCCGCACCCGCCAGCTCCTGCGGGGGCGCGGATACGGCCTCCCCGACTGGTCGCAGCATCTTATACGGGCCTCGCCCGCCCCCGCCGCCGGACGCTGACGGCAAACCACCGCGCGCCGTGCCGCGGCGCACGCCTGCTATCGACAGTCAGAGAGGAACCGGAACGATGAAGCTTCGCCACGTGGCGATCCTCGCCCTCGCCTCGCTCACCCTGGTCGGGTGCAAGAAGCGCCGCCCCGCCGACGGTCCCGTCAACGACCCCGCCGCGACAGATTCCGTCGCCGCGCGGGTGCGCGCCGATTCCATCGCCCGGGCGGAGCAGCTCCGCCGGGAGCGTGACCGGGCGCGGGCGGACTCCCTTGCCACGGTGGAGCGCGAGCGGGTGCGGGTGCGCGAGGCGCTCTCGGAGATGGTCTTCTTCGAGTACGACAGCTTCGACCTCACCGACGAGGCGCAGGAGCGGCTCCGCGCCAAGGCGGAGCTGCTGCGTGCCAACCCCTCGGTGACCCTCCGCATCGAGGGACACGCCGACCAGCGGGGCTCCACCGAGTACAACCTGGCGCTGGGGCAGCGGCGGGCCGAGGCGGTGCGGATCTTCTTGGAGGGGTACGGGATCGACGGCTCGCGCTTCGCCACC
>DATAAL010000799.1:0-1693 GCA_036260145.1 Longimicrobiaceae bacterium
ACCCCCGCGCCAGCTGCCCCCCGCCCAGGTACAGCTCGCCCGGCACCCCCATCGGCGTCGGCTCCCCCTGTCCGTCCAGCACGTATGCCTGTACGTTCGCCACCGCCCGTCCGATCGGCACCGTCCCGCTCCCGCCCTGTCCCTCGCGGGCGACGGCGGACGTGGCGTCGATGCACACCTCCGTGGGCCCGTACAGGTTCACCACCTCCGCCCCCAGCGCCACGTGTCCCCGCGCCGCCAGCTCCGCCGGGAGTGCCTCGCCCCCGCAGAAGATCCGGCGCACCGAGGCGACCGCTTCGAGATTCTCCTCCAGCAGCGCCGAGAAGAGCGAGGGGACGAACTGCACCACCGTGATCCCCTCGTCCGCCAGAGCCCGCGCCAGGCGGGCGGGCTCGCGGTGCGCCCCCGGCTCGGCCAGCACCAGCCGCGCCCCGCAGAGCAGCGGCGCCCAGAACTCCCACACCGAGGCGTCGAAGCTGAAGGGCGTCTTCTGCAGCACGCGGTCGTCGGCCGAGAGCGGGTACGCGGCCTGCATCCACTGCATGTGGTTGCTCAACGCCGCGTGCGGGACCACCACGCCCTTGGGGTGGCCGGTGGAGCCGGAGGTGTAGATCACGTAGGCGGCGTTCTCCGCGTGGACCTCCACCTCATCATCGAGATCCTCGTCGCCGTCGGCCTCGGCGAGGAGCGCTTCCAGGGAGACAGGATCCACCGCGCCGGCGGGGAGGAAGTCGCGCAGGGCGTCCTGCACCAGCAGGGCGGCGCAGGCAGAGTCCTCCAGCAGGAAGGCGATGCGCTCGGCGGGGTAGGTAGGATCGAGGGGGACGTAGGCGCCGCCAGCGCGGAGGATGGCGAGGAGTGCAACGACCAGCTCGGGGGCGCGGTCGGCGAAGAGGGCGACGCGGGCCTCGGGGCCGACGCCGCGGCGGCGCAGGGCGCGGGCGAGGCGGGCGGAGCGCCGGTCAAGCTCGGCATAAGTGAGCCGCTCGGCGCGGAAGGAGAGGGCAACGGCGTCGGGGGTGCGCCCGGCCTGCTGGCGGAAGAGGTGGTGAACGGGGAGGCGGGGGTAGTCGGCGGCGGTGGTGTTCCACTCCTCCAGCACCTGCGCGCGCTCCGCCGCCCGCAGCAGCGAGACCTGCGAGAGGCGGCGCTCCGGGTCCGCGGCGACCTCTTCCAGCGCGCGGGCGTAGTGGTCCAGCAGGCGCGTCATGCTCGTGCTCTCCCACAGCTCCGCGCGGTAGGTGAGTCCGCCCTGGAGGCCGTCTTCCGCTTGCGCCAGCCCCAGGCTCAGGTCGAACTTCACTACCGCTTCTCCCACCCCCAGCGGCTCTACCTCCACCCCGGCAAGCGACGGCACACGGCGCTCCCCGCTATCCAGAGAGAACATCACCTGGAAGAGCGGGGTGTGCGATAGGCTCCGGCCGGGAGCGAGCTCCTCCACCAGCTTCTCAAAGGGAAGCTCCTGATGCTGATAGGCGCCCAGCGTCGCCTCGCGCACCCGGCGGAGCAGCTCCGCGAAGGAGAGATCCCCCGACAGGCCGGTGCGCAGCGCCAGGGTGTTGACGAAGAAGCCGATCAGCCCCTCCGTCTCCAGCCGGTTCCGCCCCGCGATGGGGGTACCCACCACCACGTCCTCCTCCCCCGCGTAGCGCGCCAGCAGGAGCTGCCAGGCGGCGAGCAGCGTCATGAACAG
>DATAAL010000800.1:0-3441 GCA_036260145.1 Longimicrobiaceae bacterium
ACCGAGACGGGCGCGACGGGCACGCCGGAGATGATCTACGTGCCGGTGCGGCCGGGGTGCGAGTTCCAGCCCTACCAGCGCGTCGAGGCCATCCGCAGGGTCCGCGGCTGAGACATCACCACGGATGCGGGCTGTCGAGGGAGGGGCTGCCGGAGGTGGCCCCTCCCTCCCGTCTTCCGGCCACCGGCAGCCGGGGTCGCCGCGGGTGGCACATGATGTGCCCGGAAGCTATATGCCATCTTGACGGTGAGCGTACTTTCGATGCCCCGGCGTGGCCACGGGAGTGCAGCTTTGACAGGTCACGTGTGCTCCAGGGCACGCTCCCCGGCCCCGTGAGAGCCGTGGTGGCGCCCCGGTACGACCGTGATGACGTGGCGTAAACCTATATGCACAGGAGGTGAAGCCCGGAAACAGATTGTTTGTATAACGGCCGAACGGCGTAAAATCAGGAATTTTGGCATCTTTCTTGAATATCCGGCCGCTCCGAGGGATCTCTCCCCAGGCAGGGGGGAGCGCTTCCTATCACCCAGTATGGAGAGGACTCGATGAAACGATTGCTGGCATCCGCCCTGACTGCTGCCGTGGTTGCGGCGGGGACGGGGAGTGTGGCGCAGGCCCAGGAGATGACGGGCCGCAGGGCAAGCCTGTTCGATCTCGGGATCTACGCGGGAGGCGCATGGACGAGCAGCTGGTTCGAGATCCAGGACGAGGGATTCCAGGTCGGCCTGAGCCCGATCTTCGGCGCGACCGCCACCTACTGGGCGACTCCGTCCTTCGGGGTCCGGCTCCACGGAGCCTACTTCCCGTCGAGCCTGCCGGAGGCGGAGACCGACATCGACGGCGGCGACAACTGGCCGATGAACAACTGGCTCTACGACCTCGACCTCGTCTTCCGCCCGTTCTTCTGGAATGAGGGCGGCGGTATGATGTCGTCGATGTACTTCTTCCTGGGGGGTGGTGGTCTGACCACGAACATCGCGGGGAACCCGACGCCCCCGGGCGGGGTGGGCTTCCCCTGCGTGGCGGCGTACCGTGCCGCGGGGGTGTGCCTCTCGCAGGATCCGGAGTACGCCTCGGTGGGGCAGGGTGTGGCCGGTCTGGGCTTCGACCTCTTCCCGCTGGGCACCGGGATGGGGGTCTTCGGGGAGCTGGCGGTGCACGGCTACGACTCGCCGGCCCACGTGTACAACGAACAGATCTCGCAGGACAAGTTCGCCTTCACCCCGCGCGCCGTCCTCGGCCTGAAGTTCATGTTCGGTGGCGCCGAGCCCGAGCCGGTGATCGTCCCGCCGGTGGTCCCGCCGACCATCCCGGAGCCGGTGGTACCGCCGCCACCCGCGACGCAGGAGATGCAGGTGTGCGTGGTGCAGGGGAACATGCTGACCACGGTGACGGCGACGTACAACCCGGCGACGGGTGACACGACGGTGGCCGGCGGGCAGCGCTTCTCCGAGGCGTATCCGGCTACGGCAGGGTACGCGGCAGGCGCGACGTGGTACATCAACAACGACACCATCACCTTCAACGGGCAGCGCTACCAGCGCTTCGGGCTGTCGCGGGTGGTGGGGACGACGGAGGTGACGCGCGCGGGTGAGTTCCAGGGGGTGGGGATCTTCACCGAGACGGGCGCGACGGGCACGCCGGAGATGATCTACGTGCCGGTGCGGCCGGGGTGCGAGTTCCAGCCCTACCAGCGCGTCGAGGCCATCCGCAGGGTCCGCGGGTAACCCATCCCGCACTCCCGGCGGTGACCGGAGGGGCTCCCGAGAGGGGGCCCCTCCTTTTCATTCTCGCACATCGGAAGCGTGGATGATACATTGCGCGGTCCGCAGGCCCCTGCCGGCGCCAGACTGTCCGAACCCGTTCACGGAAAGGAGCCGAAGTGGAGGCGGGGAGCATCGAGTCATTGAAGCGCGAGGCGGCCGTCCGGGCGGCGGAGTGGATCCGCGACGGGATGGTGGTGGGGCTCGGGACCGGCTCGACGGTGCGCCACCTCCTCGATCACCTGGCGGAGCGCCGAGCGGGGGGTGAATGGGGGGAGATCGCCGGGGTACCCACCTCGGAGCAGACGGCGTCCCGCGCGCGGGAGCTGGGAATACCGCTACGGACCTTCCAGGAGGCGCCCGAGGTGGACCTCACCATCGACGGCGCCGACGAGGTGGACCCGGAGCTCCGGCTCATCAAGGGGCTCGGGGCGGCGCTGCTGCGGGAGAAGATCGTCGCCACCGCTTCCCGTGCGGTGGTGATCATCGTGGACGAGTCGAAGCTCGTGAGGAAGCTGGGGACGCGGGCCCCCCTCCCGGTGGAGGTGGACCCCTTCGGAGCCGCCCTGCAGCCCCCCTTCCTCCGCTCGCTGGGTGCGGAGCCTGTTCTGCGCTGCACGGCGGACGGGTCCCCGGTGGTAACGGACGGGGGGAACCACATCTTCGACTGCCGCTTCCCTGGCGGGATCGAGGATCCGGAAGGGCTCCAGGCGGCGCTCGACGCGAGGGTAGGTATCGTGGAGAACGGGCTCTTCCTGGGGCTCGCTTCCGCTGTCGTGGTCGCGGGGGCCGGGGGCGTGCGCACTATCCTGCGGGAGGACGTGGAGGTGCAGGGGTGAGCACGGTCAAGATCTCCCCGTCGATCCTCTCCGCGGACTTCACGCGGCTCGGGGAGCAGATCCGCGAGGCGGAGGCCGGGGGAGCCGACTGGATCCATGTGGACGTAATGGACGGGCACTTCGTCCCCAACCTCACCATAGGTCCACTGATCGCGGAGGCGGCGCGCCGCTCCACTGGGCTCCCCATCGACGTGCACCTGATGATCGAGCACCCCGAGCGCTACCTGGAGGCGTTCGCCAGGGCCGGGGCAAGCTACCTCACGGTGCATGTGGAGACGTGTCCACACCTGCACCGCACCATCCAGCAGATCCGCGAGCTGGGGGTGAAACCGGGTGTCACCCTGAACCCGGCCACCCCGGCGGGGGCGCTTTCCGAGATCCTCCCGTACGTCGACCTGGTCCTGGTCATGTCGGTGAACCCCGGGTTCAGTGGGCAGTCGTACATCCCCACCAGCACGGACAAGATCGCCCGGGTGCGGCGGATGGTCGAGGAGTGCGGGCTGGCCGCGCAGGTGGAGATCCAGGTGGACGGTGGAGT
Source organism: Longimicrobiaceae bacterium (assembly GCA_036260145.1). Lineage (GTDB taxonomy): Bacteria > Gemmatimonadota > Gemmatimonadetes > Longimicrobiales > Longimicrobiaceae > JAFAYN01. The sequence continues at coordinate 3,141 of DATAAL010000800.1, forward strand.
GACGGCGGATACCATCGCGGAGGTGGTGGGGGCGGGCGCGACGGTGGTAGTGGCCGGATCGGCGGTCTTCAACCGGCGCGCGACGGTCGCGGAGAACCTCCGGGCGCTACGGGAAGCCGCGAAGGGAGCGGCGGCACGGTAGATCCGGCCCGGGAAACCGATTATCTTTCCTGGCGTGCCCGGGTGGTGGAACGGTAGACACTGGGGTCTTAAAAACCCCTGGCGAGAGCCGTGCGGGTTCGAATCCCGCCCCGGGCACTGGAGCGAGCCCCCGTCGAGGTTCCGGCGAGGGGCTCTTCTC
>DATAAL010000801.1:0-18593 GCA_036260145.1 Longimicrobiaceae bacterium
TACGGGGCTGCCCGCCGGGCGGTGGACCGCGCCCGGGCGGGGGAGGGAGTCACCCTCGTCGAGGTGCTGACCTACCGCCGCAGGGGCCACGCCCAGCACGACAACCAGTCGTACATGGACCCGGCCGAGATCGAGCGCTGGGCGACCGCCAACGACCCCGTCGACCGCTACGTGGCGGCCCTTACCGGGAACGGGTGGGCGGGCGCGGAAGAGCTGGCGGGGATCGACGCGGAGATCGACCGGGAGCTGGACGCGATGATCTCCGTAGCGGAGGCCGCCCCTCTCCCGGAGCCGGAGACGGCGCTGGACGATGTATACGCCGGCGTCCGGGTGAACGCCCCCTGGACGCGCCACACCCCCCCGGACCCGAGGAAAGCCTGAGCCCAGACGTATGGCCACGGTCATGAAGCCCAAGCCGGAGCACGTCCGGCTCACCGAGCAGGGGAAGCCGGTCACCTTCCTGGAGGCGATCCGCGAGGGGATCTGGGAGGAGATGGAGCGCGACGAGCGGGTCTTCCTCCTGGGGGAGGACATCGGCGTGTACGGGGGCGCCTTCAAGGTCACGGAGGGGATGCTGGACCACTTCGGCTCCCTCCGGGTGATCGACACCCCAATCTCCGAGATCGGCTTCACCGGCGCCGCCGCCGGAGCCGCCCACCTGGGGATGCGCCCGGTGGTGGAGATGCAGTTCATCGACTTCATCTCCTGCGCTTACGACATCATCACCAACTACATCGCCACCTCTCGCTACCGGGGCTCGGGCGGGGTGCCGATGGTGATCCGCGGCCCCTCGGGGGGCGGGGTGCGCGGCGGTCCGTTCCACTCGCAGAACCCCGAGATGGCGTTCTTCCACACCCCGGGGCTGAAGATCGTCTACCCCTCCACCGCGTACGACGCCAAGGGGCTGATCAAGGCGGCGATCCGCGACGATGATCCGGTGCTCTTCTTCGAGCATAAATGGCTCTACCGCCGTCCACAGGTCCGGGAGGTACTCCCCCGGGAGGATTACGTGGTGGCGCTGGGGAAGGCGCGGACGCACCGGGAGGGGAAGGACCTGACCATCGTCACCTATGCGGCCACCGTGCACAAGAGCGTGGAGGCCGCCGAGCAGCTCGAGCGGGAGGACGGGCTCTCGGTGGAGATCCTGGACCTCCGCACCCTCCTCCCGCTGGACGAGGACGCCATCATCGAGAGCGTCCGGAAGACCAACCGGCTCCTCGTCGTGCACGAGGACACCCGCACCGGGGGGATCGCCGGGGAGATCGCCATGCGGGTGAACGAGAAGGCGTTCGAGTGGCTGGACGCGCCCATCCTGCGTGTAACCGCCGTGGACGCGCCGGTCCCGTACTCGCCCCCGCTGGAGGACTATTTCCTTCCACAGACGGACGACATCGTCAGGGCCGCGCGCCACCTGGCGGCGTACTGACGCGGATCCGAAAACCCCTGACTCACCGATTCACATGGCCCGCATAGAAGTGCCGATGCCCCAGATGGGGGAGTCGATCGCCGAGGGAACGGTCTCCGTCTGGCGGAAGAAGGTGGGAGACCGCGTGGAGCGGGACGAGCCGATCATGGAGATCTCTACCGACAAGGTGGACGCCGAGATCCCCGCACCCACCGCCGGGGTGCTGGCGGAGATCGTGGTCACGGAGGGGCAGACGGTGGAGGTCGGGACTGTCGTGGCCTACATCGAGACCGAGGCGGGTGCCGCGGCCGCGGCCGGGGCTCCGGCCGCTCCCTCGGAGCCGGCCACCGTCCCGGGCGAGATCCCGACCACCCTCCCCGAGGCGGCCACCGGGCAGCCTGAGCTGACCCCGGCCACCAGCGCCGACTCGGCTCCAGCAGTCGCGCCGGCGGCATCCGCGCAGGTTGCGCCCGCCGTGGGGCCGTCAGGCGACGGCGGCCCCGCGTCGCTGGAGGAGCGCCTCCGCACCCGGTCCACTCCACTGGTCCGCCGCATCGCCGCGGAGCACGGTGTGGACGTCGCCGAGGTGCGGGGGACGGGTCGGATGGGCCGCGTGACCAAGGAGGACATCCTCCTCTACGTGGAGGAGCGGAAGCGCGCCCCGGCGCCGCAACCTGCCGCGGCGCCGGCCGGCGCGAGGGCGCCTACGGCCCCGCCGCAGCGCCCGGCGCAGCCGGCTCCGTCGTACGAGGGCGACTTCCCCTGGGAGGAGTTCTTCCAGTCGCCGCAGCACCCCCTGGTCCAGGCCGGGCCCAACGACCGCGTGGAGCCGGCCAGCCGGATGACGCAGATCATCGCCAACAACATGGTGACGTCGCGGCGCATCTCGCCGCACGTGCACTCCTACTTCGAGGTGGACTACACCCGCATCGACCACATCCGCGGCAAGAATCGGCGGCTCTGGGAGGAGCAGGGGGTGAAGATCACCTACACGCACTTCATCGCCTGGGCGGTAGCGCGCGCGCTCCGGGAGCACCCCAAGCTCAACGCCTCCTACTCCAACCACGAGATCATCTACCGCGCCGACGTGAACCTCGGGATCGCGGTGGCGCTGGATAACGGGCTGATCGTGCCGGTGGTCCGGAACGCCGACGAGCTCTCGCTGGTGGGGCTGGCGAAGCGGGTCAACGACCTCGCCACGCGGGCGCGCAACAAGCAGCTCAGGCCCGACGAGATCCAGGGGGGCACCTTCACCATCACCAACCCGGGAATCTTCGGGACCACGATCGGCTTCCCCATCATCAACCAGCCCCAGGTGGCGATCCTGGGCGTGGGCGGGGTGGAGATGCGCCCGGCGGTGATCAGCGACGAGTACGGCAACCACGCCATCGTCCCCAGGAAGCGCGGCTATATCTCGCTGGGGTACGACCACCGGCTGGTGAACGGCGCCGACGGGGACCAGTTCCTGGCCCGCGTCAAGCAGCTCATGGAGACGTTCCCGGACCAGGCGTAAGGTTCGCGCATCGTTGCTCCGGCTCCGGGAGCCTGCCATACCGTCGGCGGGTTCCCGGAGCTAACTTTTTCCGCAGGACACACGTACCGGAGGGAGCGATGCGGATGGAAACGGCGGTTCGCGCGCTGGAGGTGCGGCGGCTGGGGACCGTCCTCTACGCCGACGCGCTGGAGCTGCAGGCGGATCTGGTGAAGCGGAGACGCACCGGGGAGGTCCCGGACACCCTCCTCCTCCTGGAGCACCCGCACGTCATCACGCTGGGGAGCGGGGCATGCGAGGAGAACGTCCTGGTGTCGGCGGAGGAACGCGCCGCGCGGGGGATCGAGCTGTTCGAGACGGGGCGGGGCGGGGACGTCACCTACCACGGCCCGGGGCAGCTCGTGGGATACCCGATCCTGGACCTGAAGCCCGACCGCTGCGACCTGCACCGCTACCTGCGCGACCTGGAGGAGGTGCTGATCGGGACGCTGGCGGAGTTCGGGCTGCGCGGGGGGCGGAAGGAGGGGCTCACCGGCGTCTGGGTGGACGACCGCAAGCTCGCGGCGATCGGGGTGCGCGTGTCGTCCGGGTGGATCACCAGCCACGGCTTCGCCCTCAACGTGAGCACCGACCTCTCGTTCTTCGGGGCGATCATCCCCTGCGGGATTCGCGACCACGGCGTGGGGTCGATCTCGCGGGAGGTGGGGCAGGAGGTGGAGATGGCCGAGGTGGAGGCGGTGGTGGTGCGGCAGTTCGAGCGGGTATTCGGGGTGCAGACGGGTTGAGGCGGGGTCTTGATCGTACGGTATAGGGCGCTAGATTCCGGAGTGGTTCCATATTGCAACCATTCCGGAGGCAGGCATGGCGAACCTCACCGTGAAGAACATCCCCGACGAGCTCTACGAGCAGCTCAAGCGGCGCGCGGCCGAGAACCGGCGCAGCCTGAACAGCGAGGCCATCGTCTGCCTGGAGCAGGCGGTGGCGGAGCACCGCGCCCGGTACAGCAGGCCCACGCCGGATGAGATCCGCGCGTTCCGGGAGAGCCTCAACGTCCCACCCCTCGATCCTACGTCGATCGACGAGGCCATCGACGAGGGACGGCCGTGATCGTCGCCGACACCAACCTGATCGCTTACCTGCTGATTCCGGGGCCGTTCGGGGCGAACGCCGACCGTGTACGCCGGAGCGACGAAGCGTGGATCGCCCCGGCGCTCTGGCGAAGCGAGTTCCTGAACGTCCTCACCACCGGCATCCGCGCCGGAACGCTCACGCTCCCCCACGCGCAGGCCATCTTCCGGCAGGCGGAGGTCGTCGTCACCACGGCGGCCGACCCGCTCGACCCACTGCAGGTGCTCGCCCTGGCCGCCACCTCCGGGTGTGCCTCGTACGACTGCGAGTTCGTCGCGCTGGCGCAGGCGGCAGGGGTGCCGCTGGTGACCGCGGACCAGAAGGTGCTCGCCGCGTTTCCGGGGACCGCGGTGTCGCTGGGCGACTTCGCCCCCGCCTGACCTGCCCTGGCGCGGAGAGCGCCCGGAACGCCCTGAACTCGAGCCTCGTGGACGGCATAGGGACGAGGCCCTGTATCGCTCCTTCTCCTGCTCCGACGTGATTCACCCGGGTATCCGCCCGCCGGGGCAGGGGAGGAGAGCAAGCTCTCCTCCCCTGCCGTTCTTCATCGCACCGGCAGCCAGTAGCTCAGCTTGAGCGCCAGGACGTTCTCTCCCTCCGTCCCGATCGCGTCGAGGAGGTCGCCTGCGCCGACCGGGCGGCCCTCCGCGTCGGAGGCGGAGCGGTTCTGCTGCCACACCAGGAAGAGGGTGCTCCCTGGACGCCACTCCCAGCGCATCACCGCGTTGCTGCGGAAGGAGAGCCGGTCGAAGTCCGGGTTGCGCAGAGTGAAGCTCCGATCTCCATCGGTGACGGTGTAGTTCCCCTCCTCGTCGCGGGTGAGGCTGGAGCCGCCGGCTCCGTAGCGCCGCAGGTGGAAGGTCCTCGCTGCGGCCAGCTCGCCGATACCGGAGTACCGCCCGCTGGCGGCGAAGGGTTCCGCGTACACGTCGAGGCTCAGGTCCGGGGTGAAGGAGTAGCCGGCCCGCAGGGGCGCCGCCAGCTCGGTGCGGTCGATCCTCCCGAAAAGGTACCGCCTGCCGAAGGTGGCCGGACCGCCGCCGTCCCGCTCCGCCAGGTACTGCCGCGCATCGGCGCGCCGGGCGACGCGGGGCTCCAGCGCGAGCGTCAGACGGTCGCCCACCTGGGTTCGGATTACTCCGCGGAGCTGGTAGCGCCAGCTCCCCAGCTCGTCGCCACCGATGGAGAGATAGGTCTCCCACCGCGTCTTCCGCGCGGGGTTCCCGATCACCCCGGCGTCCCACCACCAGGTGAGCGGCGTCTGCATCAGCGGGCCGCCGCGGGTGAGGTGGTCGCTCTGGGCGCGGGGCAGCACCCCGAAGCCGGTCGGAGTGTGCCAGAAGTTCTTCCAGGTGGCGTTCGCGAGCACTGCCACCTCGGATCGGGTACGCACCCCACCGAAGTTCAACTGATGGTTGGTATATGCGCGCAACTGCCACTGGCGCGCCAGGGGACCCGGGTCGCTTCGGTTGTACGTCACCCCGCCTCCGGTGAAGATATTGTCCGTGTCGCCGAGCCGGCCCAGGTCGTTCAGCTCGAAGCCGGGAGACTCCGCCCATACAAAAGTCCCCCACAGCCAGCGCCCGCTCCGCTTCCCCCCCCGGAGGGACGCAGTCCACCCGGAGAGGGAGGTGCGCGTGGGGTCGAAGCGGACGTGGTCCTGGTCCGGGCGCAGGAAGTAGCGGGCGCTGCTCCGCTGGAGACGGGCGATGGCTGCGGTGTCGTCCCCCTCCACCCGGCTGAAGCCTAGGTGGCCCATGAGCTCGTACACTCCGCCCTGGAAGCGCCGGTTCCAGTCGACACCCCCGGTGAAGGCTCGCTGGGGGAGGAGCGCCGCCAGGTTCCCGTCCAGATCCCGTCGTACCCCCGTGAGCGTGGCGCCCACCGTGGAGGCGTTCGGCCCGAATTCCTGCTGCAGGCGCAGCACTCCGTAGCCGGTGAGCGGCTCCACTCCCGTGCTGCCGAACCTCCCCGTAGCGCGGTCGAAGGTCTCGGCCTCTTCCGCGCTGGTGAGTGCCCCCAGCGCGCCGACGGAGAGCCCCGAGGGGAGCCTCCCCGTGAGCTTGGCGGCGCCCAGGATGGTGGTGGTCTCGGGGGCGCGGGTGAAGTCACCGCTCGCCCGACGGTGGGGGGCGGCTCCGATCCGGCGCGAGTAGAGGTACTGGGGGCCCACCCCGATGAGCATCTGCCGCCCCTCGGTGAAGAAGGGCCGTCGCTCTTCGAAGAGGGTTTCGAAGGCGGTGAGGTTCACCTCCGCCGGGTCGGCATCCACCTGCCCGAAGTCCGGGTTCACGGTGGCGTCCAGCGTCAGGTTCGGGCCGAGTCCCAGCTTCAGGTCCGCTCCCACCCGCGCCACGCCCTCGCGTCCGTCCCGGAAGGGATCGGCGGGGTCCACCAGGCCGCGGCTGGCGAAGCGGGCCTCGCTGGCGAGGTAGGGTACCACCTCCACCCGCCGGGAGGGACGGAGCTGGATCCCCACCATCTCCCCGAAGCGCGAGGCCCACCCGGCCTGGTCGCGCCTCACCAGCACCCAGTGGTCCTCCTCGTTGCGGTCGGGTAGGATGCGGCTGACGTTCACCCCCCACACCTGCTCCGGCCGGGTGTTGAAGCGGAGCTGGGAGAAGGGGATGCGCATCTCCACGGTCCACCCCAGCGAGTCGCGCCCCACCCGAGCCTCCCAGACGGGATTGAAGGTGTTGTCACGGACGGAGGTGTTGTCGTCGGGGTGGTACCAGTCGAGCCGCACCCCGGCCGCGGTCACGGCGAAGGCGTACGCGGTCCGCCGGTCGCGGTAGGTGTCCAGCGAGACCACCAGCCGCTCGGTATTCCCCGCGTCGTCCCGGCGGGTGAGCGGCGCCTGGAGTTGACCCTCTCCGTCCCCGTGCATCCGGGCGCCGACGAAGAGGGCCTGGCCGTCAAAGAGGAACGCCACCTCCGTCTTCAGGGTGGATGGTGCTCCCTGGTCGGGCTCCCGCTGGACGAAGTCCGAGATCCAGCGTGCGGTCTGCCACGCGGAGTCGTCGAGCTTCCCGTCCAGACGCGGTGGAGCGGGGGAGGTGGCGACCGCCTCGATCCGCTTCGCGGTCGGAGCGTCGCCGGAAACGGTATCCGGGCGCGCAGGGGATTGGAGGGTGAGCTGTGCGGCCCCCTGTGCGGCACTCCACGACGGCGAGCCCGCGATGATCGCCGCCAGCATGATCCACCCTGTTTTGTTCATTGTTGCGCCACCTCCTCCACCGGGTTTCGTCTCGACCGGGAGTCGTGTCTCCGCAGGTGGGTGGCAAGCTAGGGGGAGGGGGTGGAGGGGGGATTGCGGAGTGGACAGGAGAGGGTCAGGGAGTGGGCCGCATTCTGTCAGTGTCTTGTGGAGGATGTCCGCGTCGTACGGCGTACCGGGCGGGCGCGGGAACGGGAGATGCCCCCGTGGGCCTGTGGAACGGGAGGGAAGTGGACCCACCGTTTCCTGACATTTCCCTAACGCGCGAGCAACCTTCCCGCCGCCGGTCTCTACGATCATATTGCCGTGTATCACTCCCGCGGCCGGGCTCCGGCGGCGGTCCCCGACACCCTGGTTCGGATGTCCGGTTCATGCCGCTTCTCCGTCGTCCAGCCGCCCGCCCTCCGCGCTCCGCCCTGGTGGTCGGGCTCCTCCTCCTCACCCTCGTCCTGGCGGGGGTCCTGGCGTACCAGGCGCAGGATGCCGCCCGGTCGCACCGGGAGGCAGCGGAGAGCGCACTCCGCGACTATGCCACGTTCGCGGGCTCGGAGTACGCCGCGCGCGTGAAGGGCCTGCTCGGCGAGCAGGTGGCGTACGAGGCCCTGTGGCCGGTGATGTCCTCGTACGACACCCTCCCGTTCCCCTCGCTCGACCTGCTGAAAACGGCGCGGAAGAAGGCGCTGCACGCCGCCGTACCGGTGGAGGCGCACTTCGCGCTCGACCCGGAATCCGGAGACCTGCGGGTCGTCGGCGACTCCATCCCGGCCAGGGTCCGGCACTGGATCGTACACTCCCTGGCCGGGCACGCCCGCCGGCAGTATGATCCGGACTGGGAGCTCGGGACCGCCTTCACCGGTCAGGGGACGGACCGGAGGATGGTCTTCTACACGGTCAAGACGGACCGCAGGGACGGCTCCGCGGCGATCTTCGGGCTCACCCTCGACACGCGCTGGCTCCGAGGGCTCTTCCGGAAGGCGTGGAACGGGGGTCCGCTCCTTCCCAGGGACCTGACCCGGGGGCTTCCGAACGACTCCCTGGTCCTGGTGGAGGTGCTGGCCGACGGTGGCGAGCTCTTCTGCTCCAGGCACGCCTACGATCCCGTCCTGGGCGCGGAGGTCTCCCTTCCCCCGGCCCTGGGCCCCGTGACCGTCCGTACCACGCTCCGGAAGCAGGCGGCAGGGATGCTCATCATCGGCGGACTCCCCCGCGACCGGCTCCCCCTCCTCCTGGGCCTCCTCTTCCTGACCACGAGCCTCATCATCGCCGCGATCTTCCAGCTCCGCAGGGAGTACGAGCTGGCGCGGCTCCGCTCGGAGTTCGTCTCCAGCGTCTCGCACGAGCTGCGCACCCCGCTGGCGCAGATCCGGATGTTCGGCGAGACGCTCCTGCTGGGGCGGGTTCGCTCGGAGCAGGAGCGGCAGCGGTCGCTGGAGATCATCGACCAGGAGGCCCGCCGCCTCTCGCACCTGGTGGACAACGTGCTGCGCTACTCGCGCGCCGAGCGGCAGAAGAGCCGCGTGGACCTCTGCGATGTGGAGGTGGTTCCCCTCGTCCGGCAGGTGGTGGAGGCGTTCACCCCCCTCGCCGCCGCGAGCGCGACCACCCTGGTGGTGGAGGCGGAGGAGGGGGTGGTGGCGCGTGTGGACCCCGAGGCGCTCCGGCAGGTGCTGCTCAATCTCCTGGACAACGCGGTCAAGTACGGCCCCCGCGGGCAGACGGTGACCGTCGGGGCGGGGTGCGCGGGCGGGTGGCTCTGGCTGCGGGTGGAGGACGAGGGACCGGGGATCCCTCCCCGGGAGCGAGAGCGGGTCTGGGAGGCGTTCTGGCGGCTGGAGCGGGAGAGTGCCTCCGCGGTGGCGGGAACGGGGATCGGGCTGGCGGTAGTCCGGGAGATCGTCACCCTCCACGGCGGGCGGACGCGCGTGGAGGATTCCCCGGCGGGCGGAGCACGCTTCGTGGTGGAGATTCCGGGCGCGCGGCGGGAGCCCGTAGCTCCGGCGGTGATGGAGGAGGCGAATTTCGGCGAGGAGGTGGCATGACGCGCATCCTGGTGGTGGAGGACAACGCCGACCTGGCGTACGGCCTGCGCAACAACCTGGAGATCGAGGGCTACGAGGTGGAGGTGGCGGACGACGGGGAGGCGGGGCTCGCCCGCGCCCGCGAGGCACCGCCCGACCTGGTGGTGCTGGACCTGATGCTCCCGCGGCTGGACGGCTTCCGCGTGCTGAAGGCCCTGCGCGGCGAGGGGTCGGAGGTCCCGGTGCTGATCCTCACGGCGCGTGGAGAGGAGGCGGACAAGGTGCTGGGCTTCCGCCTGGGCGCCGACGACTACGTGACCAAGCCCTTCGGGGTGCTGGAGCTGCTGGCGCGGGTCGCGGCGCTGCTCCGGCGGAGCCGGGGGGGGAACGGGGCTCCGGTCCGGGAGGTCGCCGCGGTGGAGCACTTCGGGGAGGTGGAGGTGGATCCCTCCTCGCGGGCGGTCCGCTGCGGTGGAGGGGCGGTTGAGCTCACGCCCAAGGAGTTCGACCTCCTCATGGCGCTGCTGCGCCGCGACGGCGCGGTGGCGTCGCGTCTGGAGCTGATGCGCGAGGTGTGGGGACACCGGGCGGCGGTGGTGAGCCGCACGGTGGACACCCACATCGCCGAGCTACGCCGCAAGCTGGAGCGCGACCCCGCCCGTCCGCGGCACATCCTCACCGTCTGGAAGGCGGGGTACCGGCTGGAACGGTAGCTCCGCCTCCGCTTACCCGCGGGGAAGCCCCCGCGCCGGCCGGAACGCGAAATCCGTGGGCGGCATCGGGAAGAAGTCCAGGTAGTGCTCCTTCTCCTGCTCCTCCGCCAGCCACTCCTCGAAGCGCGATTCCGTCAGCCCTCCGCTGTCGCTCTGCTTCGCCGCGGCCTGCGTCGCCAGGAGGTTGGCGTATTCGTTCTGGGGGTGTCCCGCGTGCCCCCTGACCCAGCGCCACTGGATCCGGTGCCGCTGCGCGATCCGCAGCAGCTCCCGCCAGAGCTCCAGGTTCTCGATCTCCCCGCCCTTGCGCCTCCACCCCCGCGCCGCCCACCCGTACACCCACTCGGTCATCCCGTCCACCAGGTAGCGCGAGTCGCTGGTGAACACCACCCGCGAGGGGTTCCTGAGCGCCGCGAGCGGGACCATGGCGCTGCGGATGGCCATCCGGTTGTTGGTGGTGTCCGGCTCCGAGACCCAGAAGTCGCGCCGGATCCAGCCGCGGTCCGGGTGGAAGTACTCCACCACCCCCGCCGCGCCGCCGGGACGGGCCCGCTCCCTGAACTGGTTTCCGAGGCAGGACTCGTCGGCGTAGATGAAGACCAGCGGCTCGCTCATCGCTCTCCGGCGAAGGGGACGGGGTGACGCGGGAATCTACCGTCACGCCGCGCCCTGCCAAAGGGCGGACCGGGCGGAGCTTGACAGACGCGGCGGGGGAGGTAGATTGGCGCGGTCCGCATCCGCTGGTGCGGCATGGACTTGACCACCCGGAGACGGAATTCGAGGGAGAGGCGACTTGGGCGAGCCGGCCGTTTTGATGCTGGAGGACGGGCGCGTGTTCCGCGGCGAGGCGTACGGAGCCCCGGGAGCGGTGTTCGGAGAGGTCGTCTTCAACACCTCCATGACGGGGTACCAGGAGGTGCTCACCGATCCCTCCTACACCGGGCAGCTCGTCGCCATGACGTACCCGCTGATCGGGAACTACGGCGTCAACGCCCACGATGAGGAGTCGGAAGGACCACAGGTCGCGGGGTTCATCCTCCACGAGGCGGCGCCGGTCTACAGCAACTGGCGGGCGCAGGAGTCGCTGGAAGAGTACCTGCGCCGGCACGGAGTCGTGGCGATCACCGGGGTGGATACCCGGGCGCTGACCCGGCACATCCGCTCCCTGGGCGCGATGCGGGGGGCGGTCGCTCACGGCGAGCCGGATCTGGAGGCGCTCCACCAGCGGATCCTGGAGCAGCCGGCCATGGCGGGGCTCGACCTGGCGTGCGGCGTCTCCACCGCGGAGCGCTACGTGATCCCCGCGGCCGGGGAGACCCGCTTCCGGGTGCTGGCCTACGACTTCGGCGTGAAGTCGCACTCCCTGAAGCTCCTCTCGGAGCGCGGATGCGAGGTGACGGTCCTCCCCTCCGCCACCCCGGCGGCAGAGATCGCCGCGGCGAGGGCGGATGGGCTCTTCATCTCCAACGGCCCGGGCGATCCCGAGGCGGTGGGGCACGCGCTGGACTCCATCCGCGAGCTGGCGGAGCGGGACACCCCGATCTTCGGGATCTGCCTGGGGCACCAGCTCATCGCCCGCGCCTTCGGGGCGCATACCTACAAGCTCCTGTACGGACACCGCGGGGGGAACCACCCCGTGCGGCGCCTGGGAGACGGGGCGGTGGAGATCACCGCGCAGAACCACGGCTTCGCGGTGCAGGGGGACGAGTCCGGGATCCCCGGCGCGCCCGAGCTCCGGGTCACCCACCTGAACCTGAACGACGGGACCGTGGAGGGGCTGGAGCACCTCGGGAAGCCTGTCTTCTCCGTGCAGTACCACCCTGAGTCCGCTCCCGGGCCCCACGACTCCCGCTATCTCTTCGACCGGTTCATCGACGAGATGGAGCGGAGGGCGGAGCGTGTCGGAGGCGGCGCTTGACGGTTTATACGCGTCGCGTTATCCTTCGATCCGGATAAACCACCGCCCGTCAACCTCTTAGCTCCTTCCTGTCCATCCCGGCGGTAACGTCCCACAGGTCACCGGCGCCGCGGCTTCCAGATTCGGTCCCCCGATCGGTCCGATTTTCCTGCGAGTCGCGCGGTGTGGGAGGTCCCGGGCCCGGGCAGGCGATGCGCGCGGACTCCGCCGCGCCGCGTCGTTCGGGGGGAGGGTAGAGCCCCGGATAGAGCGGTCAGCCCGTCGGTAGGTTTGCGCGCGCGCGCATTGATAGGGGCCACGCCCCGAGCTTCCAACCCCCAAGGAGGGACTTCATGACGAAAGCGGATCTGGTTCAGCGGGTCGCCGATAACATCGGTCCCGGAATCACCAAGCGGGACTGCGCAGTGGTCGTCGATTCGTTCCTGAACGCCATCAAGGACGCGATGGCGGAGCACCAGAACATCGAGATTCGCGGCTTCGGCACCTTCAAGGTCCGCGAGCGGAAGAGCCGCCTGGCCCGCAACCCGCGGACGGGCGACCCCGTGGAGGTTCCTCCGCGCGCCGTGCCGGTCTTCAAGCCCTCCAAGGAGCTCCGCGCCATGGTGGAGGAGAAGCCGCTCGAGGTCTGAGCCCGGAGGTCCCACCGGAATCGAAACGCGGTTCGAGCGTGCGCGGGCTCCGGGCCCGCGCGACGGCGCCCACTCCTCGCGGAGTCGGGCGCCTTTCTTGCGTATGAGGGTTTGGGTCCTTCCCTCATTCCATGCCGTCCCCCGGAGCCGTATGCGCATCGATCCCGTCCAGGAGCTGCTCCTCGATCCGCCGGGCTCCACACAGCCGCGGCTCGGCCCCTACGAGACCGAGTATGACGTGCGGCGCGGGTACGACGAGCACGCGCCGGTAGTCGCTCCCGCGCTGTGCGCCGCGCGGGAGCCGGTCTGGATCGGCCGGCGCCGGGAGCGCTGACGCGCCGGGGCCGCCTCTCCCGGCCGTGCGGTGCCGGAGGGGGCCGGGGCTGGCACGGTCCCTGCCCCGGTCCGTGCCGAACCGTACAGCCACCGGAGGGCGTATGCTGATCCAGGAAGTCGTGACGGAGCTGTCGCCGGAGGAGGTGATCGCGCAGGCCCGCCCGTTCTTTTCGATGCTGTTCTCCCCCTACGCCGGGTTCGAGGAGGACGCCAGCGACTCGCACATCCGCTTCAGCACGGAGGCGGGGGACCTCACCATCGGCGTGGGAAGGCGGGGGGAGCGGACGGTGGTCAGGGGCTCCAGCTCCCGTATGCACCACGAGGTCTCGCAGTTCCTGGCGACGCTCGCTCCGCCGGAGGAGGTGCGGCAGAACCTCCCGGGGCCGGGGGTGTCGGGGGCGGGGTGAGGGCGTCTCTCTCCGGAAAGAACTCGATTTGTCGGACGGGGTAGCATATCTTCACCTGCTGCCCCGTCCTTCTTTGGGTGTCTCGATGACCATTCGCTCGCTCTTCTTCGCTTCGTACCGTGACCTGGCCGGCTCCGAGGAGCTGGTGATCGACCTTCCGTCCCCCGCGACCGTGGAGGACCTGGTGCGCGAGCTGCGTGCCTCGCGGGCCGGCCTGGCGGCGCTCCCGCCGGCGCCGGTGGTGGCCGTCAACATGGAGTACGCCGCCCTCTCCGCTCCGCTCAGCGACGGCGACGAGGTGGCGTTCATCCCGCCGGTCGCCGGGGGGTGAGCATGTCCGCGCCGCTCTGCCGCATCGTCCGCGAGCCGATCGACGCCGCCGTGCTCCTGCGGGAGACCGTGGCGCCCTCGGACGGCGCGGCGCTCCTCTTCTGGGGGGTGGTGCGCAACGAGCACGGCGCGCGCGCGGTGAGCCACCTGGAGTACGAGGCGTACGCGCCGATGGCGGAGGCCAAGCTCCGGGAGATCGCCGCGGAGGCTCGGGCGCGGTGGGAGACGGGGGAGATCGCGGTGGTGCACCGGGTGGGGCGGCTGGAGGTGGGGGAGGCGAGCGTCGCCATCGTGGTGGCGTCGCCGCACCGTGCGGAGGCGTACGAGGCGTCGCGCTACGTGATCGAGGAGCTGAAGCGCCGCGTCCCCATCTGGAAGCGGGAGGGCTACGTCGACGGAGCCTCGGAGTGGGTCCCGGGGTTCACCCCGCGGGTGGAGGAGGGGGCGCTGTGAACCGCTCCCTGGTGCAGATCGGCGGGGTCTTCCCGGCGCCGGAGCGCAGGCCGGTGCCCGGGTCCGGTCCGATGGAGGACGGGTTCGGGAGGCGCATCGAGTACCTGCGCATCTCGGTCACGGACAAGTGCAACCTCCGCTGCGTATACTGCATGCCGGAGGAGGGGCTCCCCTGGCTGCGGCGCGAGGAGATCCTCCGCTACGAGGAGATCGCGGAGATCGTCCGGGTCATGGCGGGGATGGGGCTGCGGCGCGTCCGGCTGACGGGGGGGGAGCCGCTGGTGCGGCGCGACCTCCCCAGGCTGGTCCGGCTCCTCCGGGAGATCCCGGGGATCGAGGACGTCGCGCTCTCCACCAACGCCGTGCTCCTCGCCGAACAGGCGGCGAAGCTGCGGGAGGCCGGGGTGAACCGCGTCAACATCTCCCTGGACTCCCTCCGCCCGGAGCGGATCGACGCCATCGCGCGCCGTACCGGCTCGGCCGCGGCGATCCTCGCCGGGATCGAGGCCGCGGAGCACGCGGGGCTCGCCCCGATCAAGGTCAACTGCGTGGTGATGCGCGGGCGGAACGACGACGAGGTGGCGGACTTCGCCGCGGCGACGCGCGAGCGCCCCTGGCACGTGCGCTTCATCGAGGTGATGCCCACCGGGGAGAACCTCGGCGTCTCGCAGGACGAATACGTCTCCTCGGACGAGATCCTGGAGCGGGTGCGGGAGATCGGCAACCTGCGGCCGGTGGCGGGGCCGGCGGGGAACGGACCGGCGAGGTACTACGCCTTCGATGGGGCCCCGGGGACGGTGGGCGTCATCACCCCGATGAGCCACAACTACTGCGGGAGCTGCAACCGGATGCGGCTGACCGCCGACGGCCAGCTCCGCCCCTGCCTCTTCGGCCACCTCCAGACCGACCTGCGGGACCCCCTCCGCCGCGGCGAGGCGATCGAGCCGCTGGTGCGCGAGACGCTGCGGATCAAGCCGGAGCGGCACTGGCTGGTGCGCGGGAGCGACGCGGGGAGCGGGGGGCTGGCGGCGCTGTCGCAGGTGGGGGGGTAGACGCTTGGCGGATCCGGTCAACGTCGCCCTCTACGAGGCGCTCCGGCAGACGGGATTCTCTCCGCTGGGCTAGGCAAACAACTCCCGGACGGGAACCTTCCAACCGGGCACGACGTCGGCCCCGTCGATCTCGTCGCCCTCTCCAAGTAGCTGGATCTCGTCGCGAGACCGGTAGATCGTCGCGGTACGCCTGCGAGGGTTCAGAACGATTACCATCCGGCTTCCCGCGTCCAGCCACTCCAGCACCTTTTCCTCGACTTCGCCGTAGGTGTCGCCGGGTGACACCACCTCCACGGCCAGATCGGGCGCACCCGGGACGTATCCGGGGACCTTTCCCATGGAGTCTGCGCGCTCCTTCCGAACGAAGGCCGCATCCGGTGCACGGACGGTGTCGGGATCCGAAGAAAGCTTGAAGCCGGTCTCTGCGGCGTACACCCTCCCGAGATCGTTCGCTCGCGCGTGATCCTTGAGGAAGTAAGCCACGTTTCCGGCGATCTCTCCGTGCTCTCCCCCGGTAGGCGTCATTCTCCTCAGCTCTCCTTCCACCAGTTCGTACCGGAAGCCGTCGTCGGGCAGCCTCAGCAGCTCGTCGGCGGTCATCGGCCGCGCCTGCGCCTGTGTGCTCATCCGCGCCTCACGGTTGGGGTCTCCTACAAGTTCGGCAACGGCGTCCGGACAGGCAAGTTCCGCTCTCCGGAGCCCCGAGAACCACGGCGTAATCGTTGCGTCCCCTTCCGTTGACACCGGGGGGGTGCCCCTCTACTTTCCCGCCGAACCAGGCGGAATCTAGGGTTTACGGCTTACACTTCAGCCTCCGGATACATGGACAAGATCACGGTTGTGGGCGCCGGCAACGTGGGTGCCACCGCGGCCCAGCGCGTCGCCGAGAAGGAGCTCGCGCGCGAGGTGGTCCTCATCGACATCGCCGAGGGGATCCCGCAGGGAAAGGGGCTCGACCAGTGGGAGTCCGCCCCCATCGAGGGCTTCGACTCGCGGGTGATCGGGAGCAACGGGTACGAGGAGTCGGCCGGGTCGGGGATCTACATCGTCACCGCCGGGATCGCCCGCAAGCCCGGGATGAGCCGCGACGACCTCCTTCGCACCAACGCCGACATCGTCCGGCAGGTGAGCGAGAACATCGCCCGGGTCTCCCCCGACGCCATCATCATCATGGTCAGCAACCCGCTGGACGTGATGGCGTACGTGGCGATGAAGACCACCGGCTTCCCGCGCGAGCGGGTGATCGGGATGGCGGGGGTGCTCGACACCGCCCGCTACCGCTCCTTCCTGGCGCTGGAGCTGGACGTGTCGGTGGAGGACATCCAGGCGATGGTGCTCGGCGGCCACGGCGACACCATGGTGCCGCTGATCTCCTACACCACCGTGTCCGGGATCCCCGTCACCCGGCTCATGGACCGTGCGACGCTGGACCGGATCGTGGACCGCACACGCAACGGCGGCGCCGAGATCGTCCAGTACCTCAAGACCGGCTCCGCCTACTACGCCCCCTCCGCCGGCGCCGTGCAGATGGCCGAGGCGATCGTCCGGGACAAGAAGCGGATCCTCCCCTGCTCGGCCTGGCTCCAGGGGGAGTACGGGATGCGGGACCTGTTCCTCGGCGTTCCCTGCAAGCTCGGGAGGAACGGCCTGGAAAAGATCATCGAGGTGGAGCTGACGGACGAGGAGCGGGCGGCGCTGGAGAGGTCGGCGCAGGCGGTCCTGGATCCGATGAAGCTGGTCTGACCGCCCCCGCAGCGCCGCGCCCCTACCGGGGCGCGGCGTTTTGCCGGGTGTTCGGTACGTGTTCCCCCTGAGAGCTTCGATCATGGCCAACGCGCGAAACACCTCCCTTGGCACCTCGCTCCGCTACCGCGGGCGGGAGGGGATGTGGACGTGGATCCTGCACCGGGTGACGGGACTGGGGATCCTCCTCTTCCTGCTCATCCACGTGGTGGAGACCGCCACGGTCATCTACTACCCCGAGGTGTACGACGGCTTCCTCGCCAGCTACAAGACCGGGCTCTTCCGTTTCGCGGAGCTGGTGATCTTCTTCTCCGTGCTCTTCCACGCAGTCAACGGGCTGCGGATCGTGGTGCAGGACTTCTGGCCGTACGTGATGCAGCGCCAGCGGCAGCTGGTGTGGGCCTCCGCGGCGGTGGTGGTGCTCGCCATGCTCCCGATCACCTGGATCATGCTGGCGCCCATCTTCGGCCTGGCGGAGGAGCCGGGCGTCGAGCGTCACCAGCTCCGGTGCGCCGAGACGCCCGACGCTCCCGCGTGCCGCGAGGAAGCCGTCCACGGCAGCGGGGAGGTAGCCCTGTGAGCGCCCCGGCCCAGGTGACCGAGCGGGGCGCGGCGCGCGCCGGCGGGGGCTACTTCCGCCCGACGCGCACCGGGAAGCGCAGCAACTTCGAGCTGCTCTCCTGGTTCTTCATGCGCATCTCCGGGCTCCTCCTGATCTTCCTGGCGCTGTACCACCTGGTGTGGTGGAACCTGGTGATCGGGGTGGAGCACCTGGACTCGCAGGTGGTGATCGAGCGATGGAGGAACCCCTTCTGGCGGCTCTTCAACGTGGCGCTGGTGGTGTTCGCCATGCTCCACGGGCTGAACGGGGCGCGCTACTCCATCGAGGACTACGTCCGCCGGCCCGGGCTGCAGGTGGCGGTCAAGTCCGTCGTCTACACGCTCGTGCTCGGAGCCCTTGCGGTCGCCGTGTTCGCGCTGCTCACCTTCGACCCCGCGACGCTCGTCGACCGATGATCCATACCCACACGTACGACGCCCTGGTGGTGGGGGGCGGCGGCGCCGGGCTGATGTCGGCGATCTACCTCTCCCGCGAACCCGACCTGCGGACGGCGGTCATCTCCAAGCTGTACCCCACCCGCTCCCACACGGGGGCCGCCCAGGGGGGGATCTGCGCCGCGCTGGCGAACCTGGAGGAGGACCACCCGGAGTGGCACGCCTTCGACACGGTGAAGGGGTCCGACTACCTCGGAGACCAGGACGCCATCGAGGTGATGTGCAACGAGGCGGTGGACGTCATCATCGAGCTGGAGCACATGGGGCTCCCCTTCTCGCGCACGGAGGACGGGAAGATCGCCCAGCGCCCCTTCGGCGGGCACACGCACCACTTCGGGCAGGGCCCGGTCCGGCGCAGCTGCTACGCGGCGGACCGCACGGGGCACATGATCCTGCAGACGCTCTACCAGAACTGCATCAAGCAGGGGGTGGAGTTCTTCGACGAGTTCCAGGTGGTGGACGTCCTCCTCAACGAGGGGCGGTGCGTCGGGGTGGTGGCCTACGAGGTGGACACGGGCGACCTGCACGTCTTCCACGCGAAGGCGGTGAACTTCGCCACCGGCGGCTTCGGACGGATCTGGTCGATCACCTCCAACGCCTTCGCCAACACCGGAGACGGTCCCGCCATCGCCCTGCGTCGCGGAATTCCGCTGGAGGACATGGAGTTCTTCCAGTTCCACCCGACCGGCATCTACA
>DATAAL010000802.1:0-18262 GCA_036260145.1 Longimicrobiaceae bacterium
GCCAGGAACCGGCTCCCCACGTGCCCCTTACGACGGCGACGGGTTGGGCGGCACGTCCGTTGATCCGGACGATCCCGCCTCCCCGCCCGATCCTGGTGACCTACCCGGCTCCGGCGATCCGGTCCATCCCATCGACCCGGACGACCCCGGGGACGACGTCGCATCGCGCGAGTCGCGTGTCGGCCACTCCGGCTGCGTCTCCTTGGGTGGGTCCACGGGCGATGTTACGTCGCCTGGGTCCTCCGGCCAGTGGCCTCCCCCCGCCTGTCCCCCGGCCCCGCTCGACTCCTCGGTGCCGGTCGATCCCGCGGATCCGGTCGCGCCTCCGGTTCCTGCAGATCCTGCGGTGGTCGCCGGCCAGCCGTCCCCCGCCGCCGCTTCCACCGGCCCGGTGGCGCCGCCGGTCCCGGCCGTGTCTGCGTCCCCCGACGTGCCGGCAGTGCCCGACGCTCCGGCGGCGTCGGCCGCCCCCCCCCTCGCCTCCGCCCGGTCGGCCCGCTTCTCGAAGTCCTGGCGCAGGTTCTCCAGCGCCGACTGCATCCGGCCCAGGATGGAATCGAGCCTCGGCTGGAACTCCGCCACGAAGTTGTCCACCTTCGGACGGGCCTTCGACCTCGCCTCGTTCACCCTGGGCTTCAGGTCGTTGACCGCCGCGTCTACCCGCTCCTCCAGCTCCTCCAGCGCCCGCTTCACCTTGGGGCGGATCTCCTCGAGCGCCGCTTCGATCTTCCGGCTCAGGTCCTCCAGCGGATCGCGCCGGCCGCTCGGGCCGCCCTGGCCGCTCGTGTCGTTCGGGTTCTCCATGGTCGGTCTCCGGTTGTGTTCCAGGGAGCCGGACGATCCGGCGCCCCTCTTCTCCTCTACGAGATCCGTTCCAAACGGTTTCGTCCCCACTCCACGGCAAGGATCGGGCTCCGCCGCCGGGCTCGACCCGCGTGCTCGACATCCCACCCGGATCCTTCCATATTATAGGGTTGCACCTCGGTGCACCCGACCCTGGACATCCGAATACTCGATGGAGAATTCCCGATGGCAACCGTTGATCTGACCACCGGCGGCGCACCGCTGACCCTTCTGAGCGAGGACGAGCAGATGTTCCGCGACGCCGTCCGGCAGTTTGCGGAGGACGAGGTCCGCCCCCGCGTCCAGGCCATGGACGAGAGTCAGCAGATGGACCCCGCCCTGATTCCGCAGTTCTTCGAGCTGGGGCTGATGGGGATCGAGGTCCCGGAGGAGCTGGGCGGCGCCGGCGCCTCCTTCTTCACCGCCGCGCTGGTGGTGGAGGAGCTTTCCCGGGTGGACGCCAGCGTGGGCGTCTTCGTGGATGTGCAGAACACCCTGGTCAACAACGCCTTCCTCCGCTGGGGGAGCGACGACCTCAAGGCCCGCTATCTCCCGCGGCTCTCCGCCGAAAAGGTGGGCGCCTACGCGCTCTCCGAGGCGGGCTCCGGCTCCGACGCCTTCGCCCTCGCCACCCGGGCCGTCCCCACTGAGGGAGGGTTCCGGCTCACCGGGCGCAAGCTGTGGATCACCAACGGCGCCGAGGCCGAGGTCTTCATCATCTTCGCCAACGCCAACCCCGAGGCCGGCTACCGCGGGATTACCGCGTTCGTGGTGGAGAGGAGCTTCGAGGGGTTCTCCGTCGGGAAGAAGGAGGACAAGCTCGGGATCCGCGCCTCCTCCACCACCGAGCTGATCCTGGAGGACGTCTTCGTCCCGGCCGAGAACGTCCTGGGCGAGGTCGGGAAGGGGTACAAGGTCGCCATCGAGACCCTCAACGAGGGGCGGATCGGGATCGGCGCGCAGATGATCGGGATCGGGCAGGGCGCGCTCGACGCCACCGTGAAGTACGTGCAGGAGCGCGAGCAGTTCGGGAAGCGGATCGGCGACTTCCAGGGTGTCCAGTTCCAGATCGGCCAGATGGCCACCGAGCTGGAGGCCGCACGGCTGATGGTGTACAACGCCGCCCGGCTCAAGGATGCCGGCCAGCCGTTCCTGCAGCAGGCCGCCATGGCCAAGCTCTTCTCCTCGCAGGTGGCCCAGCGGATCGCGTCGCAGTGCATCGACCTGTTCGGCGGGTACGGCTTCACCCGGGAGTACCCGGTGGAGAAGTTCTACCGCGACAGCAAGATCGGCACGATCTACGAGGGCACCAGCAACATGCAGCTTCAGACCATCGCCAAGAACCTGCTGCGGTAGTCCGGGGTAGGGCTGCGCCCCTGCCCCCTTTACCGGGTCAATGCACCATCCGAGGCCCCGGCACCGCAGCCGGGGCCTCCTTTGTTTTCTGTTCCCCTCCCATCTCGTTGCCGGAATCCGGGATAGATGCAGATGCCCGCCTCGGTTCCGGCACCGACTTTGCGTTGACCCGCTGTGGGAGCGCTCAGCTCCCCGGACACCTCTCGATGCCCTCCTTGTCGACCCGCAGGCCGGGGCCGCTCAATCCGCATATAAATAAAATAAACACAAAGATTTGCGCGGATTTTCTGGTCCGTTCTATGCATTGTGTCCCCTGCACGGGACGGGGACGTGGTGATGCGCGGCGGAGGGCACGTGTCACCCCGGCTGGATGTGAGACACTGCACCTGGAACCTGCCCTGAGGACGAAACCCCCCTCCAGAATTCCACGCTGCTGGAGGCCATAATGGATATCTGGATCCCCAGACTCATGGGAGCCATCGTGGGCTGTACCTGGCTGGCTGCCTGCGCGAGCACCGCGCCTGCGAACTACCAGGGCAGCGGGTTCGCCCCCCCCGCTCAGTCAGAGCCCGACCTCCGGCCCGACGCTCCAAGGCGGATGTCGAGCGCGACTGTGATCGAGACGAGCCGGCTGGGACGCCGGAGCGGCAACATCCTCAGCATCCTGGGCAGCCGGGTCGCCAACATGAGCGTGAGGTCCACCAGCGGGTGCCCCGCCATCACCCTGCGTGGCCAGAAGTCCTTCGTCCTTCCTTCCAATCCCGAGGTGTACATCAACGGTCAGCGGGCAAACGACACCTGCATCCTGGAGATGACCCAGGTCGACGACGTGGAGCGCATCGAGATCTACCCGATGGGGGTCAGCGGCCGCCCGGGATACCCGGCCCACCCACATGGGCTGATCCTGGTCTTCCTCCGGCAGGCGTAGCCACCGCGCGCCGGCCCGGGTGGCGCGATCCACCCACGGTCGGCAGGTACGAGCAAGGAAGCCCCCCACGGCGGACCGCGGGGGGCTTCCTCGTGGTGGAGAACTATCGCTTACGGCCTATCCCACCAGACCCGGCCGGCCAGACCGGTATCGCCCTGACGGGCGATGGCCGCGTCGAGGTTCGCCTTGTTGAGCGAGACCTCCAGGCCAGGGTAGGGGAGCCGCCGGGGGACCGGGCCGCGGGCCGCGGGACCGGGCGCGATCTGCGGGAAGCCCGTCCGGCGCCACTCCGTCCACGCCTCGTAGCCCTGCAGGTAGAGCGCGATCCACTTCTGGGTCGCGATCTGCTGGAACCCCCTCGCCGGGTCGTACTGCACCGACGGCTGCGCGAGGTAGGCATCGATCGCGGAGGAGGAGATGCCGTACATCTCCATCGCCGCCCGGATCCCCGCGGCGTAGTGCTGCGCCGCGGTCCCACCGCCCGCGTTCCAGCCGCGCTGCGCGGCCTCGGCGCGGAGGAAGAACACCTCGGCAGCGGTCATGAAGTACGCCGGAGCGTTCGCCGCCAGGAAGGCCGAGCCGATCTTGGAGGCGTCCGCCAGGAGCATGCTGTTGTTGGGCAGCCCGTTCCCGTAGCCGACGTACTGGCCGTTCGACTGCGCCGGCTGGGCGTACACCGGAAGGCGCGGGTCGTTCAGGTTCCTCAGCATGTCGACCATGGTCTTGCTGATCCGGTGGTCGTCGCGGCTGAGCACGTTCACGAAGAACGGGTTCTGGTTCGGCGCGGCGCCGGTGTAGCGGAGCACCGCGTTGTCCGCGTTGCTGGACAGCACGGGGTTCGCGATCGCCGCCTCGAACTCCGACCTCGCCTTGGCCGCATCCACCTTGGTCAGGTGCATCGCGTTCCGCAGGCGGAGCGAGTTGGCGAACCTCCGCCACCGCGTGCCGTCACCGTTGTAGATCAGGTCGGCCGCCCCGAAGCCGGTGGCCCCGCCCGGCGCCAGGAGCTGGTCGGCCCGGCGCAGGTCGGTGAAGAGCCCGTTGTACACCTCCTGCTGGGTGCTGTACTTCGGGGTGAAGTTCCCCGAGGCATCGCCCTGCAGCGCCTCCGTGTAGGGGATGTCCCCCCACAGGTCGGTCATGACGCCGAAGGTCCACGACTTCATCACCAGCCCGACGCCCTCCTGGAGGGGACGGTTGGCCGCCCTCGACTTGGAGGCGACCACGTCGAAGTCCTTGGCGGGCGCCACGTAGAGGGCGTCCCAGAAGGCCTGGATGTTGTCGACCCGGGGCTGGTACCGGTCCTCTTCGGCGTACTGGATCTGGGCCACATGCTGCGCCCAGAGGCCGGCGTGGTTCCAGCTCATCCCGACGCCGAGCGCCGTGTTGGCGACCGACTGGACGGCGTTCCGGAGGATCAGATCCGCCGGGACGTCCGTCGGGGCGTTCGGGTTCTGGTTGAGATCCGTCAGCCCCTCGTCGCACGCGCCGACGGCGACCGCCAGCGCGACGACGGAGAGCTTCCGTGAGAGTCTAAGAAGTTTCATGATCCGTTTGGTTCAGAGTGCGCTCGTTACGGCGTGACGGAGACGTTGATCCCGAAGCTGCGCGTCGAGGGGAGCTGGCCGAACTCCAGACCCTGGACGTTGCTGGCGTCGAACGACGTCTCGGGATCGATGTGCGGCATGTCCGTCCAGAGCGCCAGGTTGCGGCCGACGACCGCCAGGCTCAGCCCGGACACGCCGAGCCGGTTGGTGAACCTGCCCGGCACCGTGTAGCCGAGGCGGACCTCACGCAGCTTGACGAAGCTCGCATCGTACACGAACGGCTCGTGGAGCTGGAAGAGGTACTGCCAGTAGTCCTGCGGGTTGACCCGGACCGTGTTCGGCTGCCCGCTCTCCGTCACCCCGTTGATCAGGAGCCCGTTTGTGGAGCAGGGAGGCAGGTTGGGCCCGCCGCAGCGGCCCTCCACCGTCTCCGGGATGATCCCGGCGTACGCACCGAACATGTTGGTTACGGAGAAGACGCTGCCGCCCTGCTTGGCATCCACCAGGACGCTCACGTCCAGCCCGCCGTAGCGGATGGTGTTGGTCAGGCCCGCCGTCCAGTCCGGGTCAGCCTTGCCGAGGACCTGGCGGGGCCCCCAGATCGGAAGGCCGTTCGCCCCGACGACGACGTTGCCGGCGGCGTCACGCTTGAAGGAGTTCCCGAACAGCACGCCGTACGGCTCGCCCCGCCGGGCCTCCACGTTCAGCCCCCAATAGGAGCCCAGCACCAGCGTCTGCAGGTCGCCGTAGAGCTCGTCGACCTTGTTCTTGTTGCGGGCGTAGTTGGCCCGCATCTCCCACTCGAACCCGTTGCTGAGCCGGACGGGGATCACGGTGGCCGCCAGCTCCATGCCGCGGTTGCTGATCTGCCCGGCGTTCAGCACGCGCTCGTTGAAGCCCGAGGTGGTGGAGACCTGGACCGGGAGGATCTGGTTGACCGTCTGCGACTGGTAGACGGTGAGGTCCAGGCCCAGGCGGTCCTCGAGGAACCGGAGCTCGGTGCCGGCCTCGATGGAGGTGGTCTCCTCCGGCTTCAGCTCCGCGTTGGCGAGGCGGTTCGGGTAGCTGTACGCCGGCGCGCCGCTCCAGGCCGTACCGGTGATATAGGTGGAGGCGAGCTGGTACGGATCGGCGTCGTTACCCACGCGGGCCCACCCGGCGCGGATCTTCCCGAAGGAGAGGATCCCGCTGAGGAGGGACGGGAAGGCGTCCGAGAAGACGAAGCTCCCGGAGACCGACGGGTAGAAGTAGGAGTTGTTCCCCTGCGGGAGCGTCGACGACCAGTCGTTGCGCCCGGTCAGCTCCACGAACAGGTAGTTACGGAAGCCGAACTGAGCCTGGCCGTAGAGCGAGTTGATCTGCTTCTCCAGGGTGGAGTCCGACAGGGTCGGCGTGATCGCCGAGTTCCCGATGTTGTACAGACGGTCCACCGTGAGGCGGTTGGTGCCGCGGTACGAGTCGCGGTCCACGCTGAAGCGGCGGTTGCCGCCCACGTTCGCCGAGAGCGAGAAGTCGCTCGTCAGGTTCCGGTTGGCGCTGAGCAGGAAGCTCGTGTTGGTCTCCTGGTGGTACCGGTCCTGCTCGTGGAGACCTCCCTGTACCGCGTACGGCACGCCCACCAGCCCCTGCGTGTAGCCACGCTGGCGGAACTCCGAGTAGACGTCGGTGCCGCTCCGCACGTTGGCGGTGAGCCAGTCGGTCAGGTTGTAGTTGAGCGAGATGTTCCCGATGACGCGGTCGCGGTCGTCCTCGTTGCGGTTCTCGAGCGCGAGCCAGTACGGGTTGTTGTGGTAGTTGTAGTTCCAGTTGAACTGGCTCCCGTCCTGGTTCCGGTGGTTCCGCAGGAGCTTGGTGTCCACCGTGCGCCCGTACCAGACGAACTGCTGCATCGGGTTCGTGCCCTGGTAGCCGACGCCCGGCCGGTTCAGGCCCTCGTTGCGGACGTACTGGACCGCCGCGTCCGCGCTGAGGCGGTCGGTGAGGCGCAGCCCGCCGTTGAAGGCGGTGGTGAGGCGCCCGAGCTCCATCCCGGGGTACATCCCGTCGGTGCGAACGTCGGTCACCGAGAGGCGGCCGTTCACCCGGTCCGAGCTCGCGGAGAGCGCGACGCTGTTGGTGATGGTGCGCCCGGTCTCGAAGAAGGAGCTTACGTTGTCCTCGTAGCAGACGAAGGGAACGGGCTGCCCCTCGCTGAAGAACTGGCGGATCGGGCGTCCGTCGCACGGGGGACCCCAGCTCTCGTCCACGCCGTCGTTCCTCCCACCGCCTCGGCCGTTCACGTAGTCGAACTCACCGCCGTACCCCTGCCCGTACTGGTTCTGGTACGAGGGGAGGACGAGCGGCGTCTCGAAGGTGACGTTGGAGTTCGCCGTGATCCCGAGCCCCCTCGCGTTCCGGCCGGACTTGGTGGTGATGATGATGGCGCCGTTCGCGGCCCGGGCCCCGTAGAGCGCCGCCGCGTTCGGCCCCTTCAGCACGCTGATCGACTCGATGTCGTTCGGGTTGATGTCGGCCGCGGCGTTCCCGTAGTCCACGGCGCCCTGGGTCTTCCCGGTCCCGGTGAAGCCGTTGAGCCGGGGAGCAGAGTTGTCGACCGGCACCCCGTCCACCACGAAGAGCGGCTGGTTGTTCCCCGAGATGGAGGCCGCACCGCGGATGACAATGCGCGAGGAGCCGCCCTGGGTGCTCGTGTTCGTCACAGAGACACCGGCCACCTTCCCGGAGAGTGCGCTGACGAAGTTCGCCTCGGGCGCCCGGGTGAGCTCCTCGCCCCGCACGCTCTGGACGGAGGTACCGATGGTCTTCTCCCGCTGGGTGATACCGAGCGCGGTGACCACCAGCCCTTCGAGGGCGACGGCCTGGGACGCCAGCGTCACGTTGACGGTGTTCCCGCTGATGGCAGCCTCACGGCTGGCAACCGACTGCCCCGAGAAGACGAGCTGCTGCCCGGTCGCGGGGACCTCGATCGTGTACCGCCCGTTCGCGTCCGTGACGGCACGCACGTTGGTGCCCTTGACGGCCACGATGACCCCGGCGAGCGGCCTGCCGTCGCTGGAGGTCACCTGACCGCTCACGGTCCGGTTCTGGGCCCAGACCTCGCCCGTGCCGAGCACGAGGCAGGCCGTGGTCAACACCAGTAGTTTCTTCATTGTCCTTTGTGGGCAGAGAGCATGACGTGATCGAACAGGTCCACTTTAGGATACCTGTTGGAGCGTCGGCGGAGATCGGAAAGACCACGACCACGGCTCGACGCTGCAACGTCGGACTACGTGAAGGTCATGGCACGCCTCCTTAGAAGGGAATTCCCGCACTTCAACGGGTAACTGCAAGAAGATACAAGAGCAGCCGGGATTTAAGTGACCAGGGATACCAATGCGGAAGGAGCGGCAGCCTCTTCGCTCTCCCGCCATGATCTCTCCCGGCGGATCAGCCTTGCATGTGAAGAGCCCGGTTGTGATCGCCCACTCGGTCCCGTGGCAGAAGATGAGAGCCCGTCCGGATCAGCCGGAGGGGAAGGGCGTCTGGACACCGCAGGCGAGAGATGCCCTGCGTAGTCGAAGTGGATCAGAGCAACTATAGGATGACCGTTCGATCAAGTCAAGGGTCCGCAACCGTTTGGTGCCCGTCTCCGGTCCGTGCCGCGACCACTCTCAGCATCGCTGCCCCGTCCGTTCCCGCCCGGAAGAGCGTCTCCACCGCCTCAGGCGCCAGCGGCTCCGCGAGCAGGAATCCCTGCGCATACTCGCACGCCAGGCCTCGCAGCCCCGCCAGTTGCGCCTCCGTCTCCACCCCTTCGGCGATGGCGGCGATCCCGAGGCTGTGCGCCAGCGAGACCACGGTGCGGACGAGCTGGGAGTTCTTGGAGTCCGTGTCCATGCGCCCTACGAAGGAGCGGTCGATCTTGAGCGCATCCAGCGGAAAGTGGTGCAGGTAGCCCAGGGCCGAGTACCCGGTACCGAAGTCGTCCATGTGCAGCCGGACGCCCATCGCCCGGAGCTGCCGCAGCGTGGCCGTTACGGGCTCGGTGCTGTGGATGAGAGCGGATTCCGTGATCTCCAGCTGGAGGGAGGTGGCGTCCACCCCGGTCTCCTGGAGGGTGCGCGCGACGCTCGCCACCAGATCCGGGTCCACGAGCTGCTTGGGGGAAAGGTTGACGCTCATGTCCAGCGACCGGTCCTCGGGGAACCGGTCATGCCATCTGCGCAACTGTCGGCACGCCTCCCGCAGGATCCACTGCCCGATGGGCTGGATCATCCCTGTGTCCTCCGCGACGGGAATGAACTCCTGCGGGAGGAGACATCCGCGCTCCGGGTGGTTCCAGCGCGCCAGCGCCTCGAACCCCACCACCCGTCCCGTGGACAGGGAGACGATGGGCTGGTAGCGCACCGCGATCTCTCCCCTCTCCAGCGCACGGCGCAGCTCGATCTCCAGCTCCAGGCGGTGCACCGCCTGCTCGTGCATCGCGTGGTCGAAGACCTGGTACCGCCCCAGTCCGGAGGCCTTGGCGCGGTACATCGCCATATCGGCGTGACGGAGGACGTGCTCCGGAGCCTCGGCGTCTCCCCCCCCCAGCACGATCCCCATGCTCGCCGAAGCGATCAATTCATGGCCGCCGAGCACCACCGGGGGAGCCAGCGCCCCCTGGATGCGCCGGGCGACCGCCGTCGCATCGGCCAGGCCGGCCACGTGCTCCAGGAGAATGACGAACTCGTCGCCGCCAAAGCGGGCCACGGTGTCCGGCGGCCGTAGGCACCCCCGCAGACGGCTGGCTACGCGCACCAGCATCTGGTCCCCCACATGGTGGCCCAAGGAATCGTTGACCACCTTGAAGCGGTCCAGGTCCAGGAAGAGCACGGCGTAGCAGGAGCCGTCGTGCCGCTGGGCGCGGCGCATGGCCTGCGCCAGGCGGTCCATGAACAGGAACCGGTTGGGGAGCCCGGTGAGCGCGTCGTGCAGCGCCTCGTGACGCAACCGCTCCTCCGCCCGCTTCCGCTCGGTAACGTCGCGCGCCACGGCGATCACCACCTCCTCGCCGAAGTAGAACGCGCGGTTCAGGGTGACCTCCTTGGGGAAGCACTCTCCATTCTTGCGCCTCCCCCACCACTCGAACTGCTGGGGCTCACCCGCCAGCGCCCTGCGGAAGTGTGTACAGATGGCTTCCATGTCCACCCGCTCGGTATCGGCGAGCATGGCGGGGGTGTTTCCCACGATCTCCTCTCGCGTGTACCCGTACATCGCGAGGACCGCGTCGTTGACGTTGAGGAAGCGCCCCTCCCGGTCGTGGATGTAGACAGCCTCGGTGACACTGTTGAACAGGCTCCGGTAGCTGCGCTCGCCCTCGCGGAGGGCCTGCACCTTCCGCCGCTCATCCGAGATGTCCTCCACCACCCCCTCGTACCAGACCACCTTCCCCATGGCGTCGCGGACGGCACGGGCGCTGTCCCGAAGCCAGACCACGGAGCCGTCCGGGCGCCGGAGCCGGAACTCGAAGTCCTGCACCACGCCCTCGCGCTCCATGATCCGCTGCCAGCGGAGCCGGTCCTCGGGGTCGGCGTAGACGGTATCCGCACGCATCCCCGCCGCGGGGATCCCCTCCGGGTATCCCATCATACGGATCAGCGCCGGGTTCACGTCCAGGAGCACCCCGTCGGGAGTGGTGCGGTACAGCCCGACCGGAACCCCCTCGAAGAAGCTCCGGTACCGATCCGCATCGCCAGGCACCCCGCCATCTTCGCCGGGCACGAAGCCATGCGGCCAGAGGCGGCGCTGGAAGGCGGAACCGGTATCGCTGGGGGAGTCGGAGGACACGAGATGAGCGGGCTACGAGCTCGAAAAGGAGAGCGGAGGCGGCGATGATTACAATGAGAGACGGGTAATATGCTAAAAGAAAAATGCACAAGCAAGAGGACTCCGGCACACTGCCTCTCTGATTGACAGCATGGGATTTGCGGGGTAGCTTCTCCGCTCGTCAGAAGGGGAGTAGCCCGCCGGGGAAACACCCGGCGGCCGGATCGTCAAGACTGCGGCCGCTCGCCGCACGGTCCGGCCGGGACGGGGAGCACGCGGGTGCTCCGTCAGGGCGAGACCTTCGTTCGGGGTGCCGTTGCTCGGCGGTGCCTTTGAACGGGGGTTTCGCCCTTTTCACGTCCGCGTTCCGGCACCCTAGCAATCCGCCGAGGAGGAGAATCTTGGACAGCTCTATCTGGCCCTGGATCGGCTTCAACGCGCTGGTGCTGGTGCTGCTGGCCATCGACCTGGGGGTCTTCAACCGCAACGCGCACGTCGTCTCCGTGAAGGAGGCCGCCCGCTGGAGCGTGATCACGGTGGTGCTCGCGCTGGCGTTCGCGGGCGCCATGGCCTCCCGGATCCTCCCGGTGGAGAACGTGGGCGGGACGCAGGATGCCCTGGAGTTCGTCACCGGGTACCTGATCGAGCTGGCGCTCTCGGTAGACAACATCTTCGTCTTCGTCCTGATCTTCTCGTACTTCCGAGTTCCCGCGAAGTACCAGCACCGAGTGCTCTTCTGGGGGGTGCTGGGCGCCCTCGTGATGCGCGGGACCATGATCGCCGCGGGGGCGTATCTGATCGAGCGCTTCCACTGGGTCATCTACGTGTTCGGCGCCTTCCTGGTGATCACCGGGATCCGGATGGCCACGCACGACGAGGCGGACATCGAGCCCGAGGCCAACCCGGTGCTCAGGCTGGTGCGGCGCTTCATGCCGATCAGCCCCCGCTACGACGGGCAGAAGTTCTTCACGACTGAGACGGTGGGGGGCCGTGTCCGCACGGCGGCGACGCCGCTCTTCGTGGTGCTGATCCTGGTGGAGACCACCGACCTGATCTTCGCGCTGGACTCCATTCCGGCGATCTTCGCCGTGACCACGGACCCATACCTGGTCTACACCTCCAATGTCTTCGCCATTCTCTGCCTCCGCTCGCTGTACTTCGTGCTGGCAGGGGTGATCGACAAGTTCCACTACCTCAAGCTGGGACTCTCGGTGGTGCTGGTGTTCATCGGCTTGAAGATGCTGGTCACCGCGCTCGACTACCACATTCCGATCGGTCTCTCGCTGGCGTTCGTGGCCACCGTCCTGGCCGGCTCGGTGGTGGCTTCGCTGGTCTGGCCTCGGGCGGTCGAGGAGGAGTCGCCGGTGAGGCACGATCCGCTGTCGTTCGCCACGGACGAGGACGATGTGAGCCCCGTCATCAGGGAGATGGAGGCAGGCACTCCGGAGGCGCCCTCCGGCGCATCCCCCGAGGATCGCGGTTAGGCGCGCGGGAGACCGGCGACAAGCAGGGAGGGGCGGCACCCGCGGGTGCCGCCCCTCCGTCGTTCAGCGATCCGCTGTGGTCTACGACGGAGCCGGTGAATCCAGGTCCCCCGCCCCCGGCCGGCCCCGCAGGGTGCTCTTGCGGTAGCCATACAGGAAGTAGATCACCAGCCCGATCCCCAGCCAGATCCCGAACCGCTCCCAGGCGTGCCGGGGAAGCCCCGCCATGGTGTAGATGCACGCCACCGCTCCCCCGATCGTCACCGGCCACACGAAGGGCACCCGGAACGGACGGGGGCGATCCGGGTCGATGATGCGGAGCACCAGCACCCCGATGCACACGATGGCGAACGCCGAGAGCGTACCGATGTTGGTGAGGTCGTAGATCTCGTTCTCGTCCGCGAAGAGCGCCCCCACCGCCACCGCGATCCCCGTGAGCAGGGTGGTGATGTACGGCACCCGTGCCTTGCCGCTCACCTTGGCCGCCCAGCGCGGGAGCAGGCCGTCCCGCGCCATGGCGTAGAAGATCCGGGGCTGCCCGTACTGGAAGACCAGGAGCACCGCGGTCAGCGAGACCACCGCCCCGAACGCCACGATCCACCCCGCCGTCTCCAGACCCGCCCTCTGCAGCGCCTGCGTGAGCGGATCGGCGCCCTTGAGCTGCTGATAGGGGACCAGACCCGTGGCCACGATCCCCACGATGACGTAGATGATGGTGCAGATGGCGAGCCCCCCCAGGATCCCGATGGGGAGGTTGCGCTGGGGGTTCTTGGTCTCCTCGGCCGCGGTGGAGATGGCGTCGAAGCCAATGTAGGCGAAGAAGACGATGGCCGCGCCCTGGTGGATCCCCCGCCACCCGTTGGGGGCGAAGGGGACGAAGTTGTCCATGTCGATGTGCAGGGCGCCGACCACCACGAACAGTCCCAGCACGAGGAGCTTCACCACCACCATGATGTTGTTGGCGCGCGCGCTCTCCCGCACCCCCAGCATCAGGAGCCAGGTGATCAGCATCACGATGACGAAGGCCGGGATGTTCACCAGCACGGGCATCCCGAACAGGCGGGGCGCCGTTTCCAGCAGCCCATGGACCGCGGGATCCGAACTCTTGATCACCGCCCGGTATCCGTGCGTCATCCAGTCGGGGAGGTGGAGCCCGAACCCCGAGAGGAGCGAGTTGAAGTACCCGCTCCACGCCACCGCCACCGCCACGTTCCCCACCGCGTACTCCAGGATCAGGTACCACCCGATGATCCAGGCGACCAGCTCCCCGAGCGTGGCGTACGAGTACGAGTACGCGCTCCCCGCCTGGGGGATCATCGAGGCCAGCTCCGCGTAGCAGAGCGCCGCCAGGCCGCAGACCAGCCCCAGGAGGATGAAGGAGACCACCAGCGCCGGGCCGGCGCCGTACCGCACCACGGTACCGTCCGGGAGGATCTCCCCCGCCGCGGCGGTCCCGATGGAGGAGAAGATCCCGGCGCCGATCACCGCACCGATGGCCAGCATGACCAGGTCGCCCGCGCCGAGGGCGCGCTTCAGGGCGTTGGGGTGGTCGCTCTCGGCCAGAAGCTCCGCGATGGGCTTCCTGCGGAAGAGTTGGGACATGGAGAGGACGGCGGAAGGGGTGGATGGATGCGCGAGCGGCGGATGACGAGGGCCGTCACCCGCCGCGACGGGACCGAATCTACGCCCCGGCGACGGGGATCCGCAACTGAATCCCTATCCCGCGCGGAACGGGGAATCTCCGGTCGCGTGGGGAGCCTCGGTGGGCTCCACGTCCTCGGTGATCCCCAGGTTGCGCGGGCTCTCCTCGGGTGGGAGCACCGGGGCGTCCGGATCGAACTCCCCCTCCCAGCGCGCCATGACCACCGTGGCCAGGCAGTTCCCCACCACGTTCAGCGTGGTCCGCCCCATGTCCATCAGCTCGTCCACGCCCAGGATCACCGCCACTCCCTCCAGCGGGAGCCCGAAGGTGGCCAGCGTACCCGAGAGGATCACCAGCGAGGCGCGCGGGACCCCGGCCACCCCTTTGCTGGTCAGCATCAGGGTGAGCATCATCAGCATCTGCTCCCCCGTGGAGAGCTGGATGCCGGCTGCCTGCGCCACGAAGATGGAGGCCAGGGACAGGTAGAGCGTGGTGCCGTCCAGGTTGAACGAGTACCCCGTGGGCATCACGAACGCCACGGTCCGGCGCGGTACCCCGATGGCCTCCATGGCTTGCATGGCCCGGGGGAGCGCGGCCTCGGACGAGGTGGTGGAGAAGGCGATCAGGGCCGGCTGCTTGACCGCCTGGAGG
The DNA here is from genome assembly GCA_036260145.1 of Longimicrobiaceae bacterium. Taxonomy (GTDB): domain Bacteria; phylum Gemmatimonadota; class Gemmatimonadetes; order Longimicrobiales; family Longimicrobiaceae; genus JAFAYN01. The sequence goes on from DATAAL010000802.1 coordinate 14,239, forward strand.
AACTTTCGGAGCGGCACCCGGGCCAGCAGCGCCACCGGGAGGAGCACCAGCAGGACGAAGACGATCAGCGCCCCGTACAGCGTCAGGATCAGCTTCCCCAGGTTCACCAGGATCCCCAGCCCGCTGTGCGCCACCGTCACCGCGATGGCCGCGCCCATGCCGATGGGGGCGTAGCGCATGATGAGGGCGGTGAACTTGAACATCACCTCCGACAGCCCCTCGCAGAACCCCAGCATCATCTCCTTCGGCCTCCCGCGCACCTGCGAGAGCGCCACCGCGAAGAGGATGGACCAGAAGACGATCTGCAGCACCTCGTTGTGGACCGCGGCCTCCACCACGTTCTGCGGCACGATGTGCTCCAGGAAGCTGGACAGCGTGAGCTCGTTCCCCGTCCGTGCCAGCTCCCGGCCCTGCTCGGCGGGGGCCGCCAGCGACACCCCCACCCCCGGCCGGGTCAGGTTCACCGCCCCCAGGCCGATGAACAGCGCGATGGTGGTGACGATCTCGAAGTAGATGATGGACTTCAGCGCCAGTCGCCCCACGCGCTTCATGTCGTCGCCGTGCCCCGCGATCCCGATCACCAGCGTGGCGAAGATGATGGGAACCACGATCGACTTGATCATCCGGAGGAAGATCGTCGAAAGCGGCTTCAGGTCACCGGCCGAGAAGCACCCTTCGTTGGTCGGGCAGGCTCCGTCAGGGAAGGCCCAGCCGACCATCACCCCGATCACCATCGCGATCAGGATCCACTGGGTGAGGGAGATCCGTCGCAGGAGCTTGAGCATCAGGTCTGATTGCTGTGGGGGACGACCGCGGCGCCCCGGCCTCCGGGGCGCGTGGGAACGAGCCGGGATCACCGAAAAAGGCTGCCACTTCAATCGATCAAAGCGGCAGCCTCGCAGGGTGTAACTTTAGGTTGTCAGGGCGGGTTCGGCAACCGTCGAGCCGCCGCGACGTGGTGACGCCGGAGTGGCAGGATTGCGGGGCGGCGGTGGAATGCACGGACCGATGAGGCTCCCCGTGGATACACTTCGGCCCCCGCGCAGAGTTCCTCCGTACGGGGGCCGAATCGAACGCGCGACTTCGGCCGGGATCAGGTCGCCGGGGCCACGGGGTTGACCTTGGACCGCGGGACCAGGCCCACTACCTCCACCCCCGCGGCGCGGGTGGCGTCGATGGCGTGGATCACCTGGCCGTAGGTGAGGTTCTCGGCGCCCTTGACGAAGATCACCTTGCGCGGACGTGGAGCGAACACCTCCCGGATCCGGGTCTCCAGGTTGGCCGGCTGGATCGGCTCCTGGTTCAGGAAGTACCGCGGGCCGGGCTGGATGTCGAGGACGATCTGGTCGATGTTCTGTGCGACCTCCTGCCGCTCCTTCTTGACTGGCGGCACCTGGACGGAGAGACCGCGCTGCAGGCCCTGCTGCACCACCATGAAGATGATCAGCAGCACCAGCAGCACGTCGATCATCGGCGTCATGTTGATTTCCGACTGCGGGCCGCCCTTGCTGCCGCCGACTCCCATTGCCATAGGAACTTACCTCCTCTGCGCGTTGGCGGCGGCCGCACCGCCCTTGGGGAGCTCCGTGATCGCCCCGATCCGGGCTACCCCGGCCTCGCGGGCCGCGTCGATCGCGGTCAGCACCTTGTCGTACCCCACGCCGTTGTCCGCCTTCATGTACAGCACGTGGTCGTCCGGCGAGCGGGTGGAGTACGCCTGCCGGAGGCGCTCGGCGAGCTGCCCGGGCGGGATGGGGCCCGGGTTGGGCATGTCCTCGATGAAGTAGCGCCCCTCGGTGTCGATCCCGAGCGTCACCCGGTCCTCCTTCTCGGGCGCTGCGGTCCGCGCCTTGGGGAGGACCGCGACGTACCCGGCCAGGGCGGGCGTGACCACCATGAAGATGATCAGCAGCACCAGCATCACGTCGATCATCGGCGTGACGTTGATCTCCGAGTTCACGTCGCTGTCCACGCCCGCCACCGTGGGAAGCGGGGAGCCCCCGAAGGAGGCGGCCCCGCCGATCTTGCCCGCCATCGTCAGTCTCCGAAGCGACCCGGGGTCGCTTCACGCTTCGCCTGGCGGTCCATCATCCAGTCGATCATCTCACGACCGGCGTAGGCCAGCTCCGAGAAGAGCGTGTCGAGCCGCGCGGTGAAGTAGTTGTACAGCCACACCGCCGGGATCGCCGCGATCAGCCCGATGGCCGTGGTGATCAGCGCCTCGGCGATACCCGCGGACACCGCCTCGAGTCCGCCGCCCGACTGGCTCATCCCCTGGAACGCCGTCACGATGCCCATGGTGGTGCCGAGCAGTCCGACGAAGGGAGCGGTGGAGCCGACGGTGGCGAGGAGGCCGAGGCCGGACTTCAGCTCGTTCGCGAGGAGGATCTGCTCGCGCTCCACCGAGCGCTCTGCGGAAGTGATGGCCGCACCCGCCACACGGGGGTCGTTCAGGAGCGGAGCCACCTCGCGGAGGGATTCGCCGAGCACCCGCGCCACGTGGGAGCTGGGGTACTGCTCGGTGAGGGCCAGCGCCTCCTGGATGTTGTCGGCCTCGAGCGCCTGCGAGAAGCCGGGCGCGAACTCGCGAGTCGCCCGGGCCATCTTCCGGAAGCGGAGCCACTTCGCCACGGCCACAGCGAGCGAGATCATGCTCATGATGAGCAGAACGATGATGATCCCTCGGGCGAACCATCCGGCTTGCTCCCACAGGTGGGCCAATGACATCTTCTTCCTCCTTCGCGCGCGTGCGCTTCTCCAAGAGTTTGTTGGTGTTCCTTCCGGCTACGCCCCCGTCAGGCGCACCGCCCGAATGTACGGCTCGATCCTGACTTCCGCCATGGCCCGGATCGTAGGGCCTGCCGCGCAGGGCCTCAGGCCCTTTCCAGCGCCCAGGTGATCGGCAGGGTCACCAGCACGGGGACCGGCCGTCCGCCCACCTTTGCCGGCCTGAACCTCATCTTCTCCACCACCCGGGTGGAGGCGTCACCGAAAGCGTCGTGTGTCGCCGAGACCACCGTCGCGCTCCCCGGAGCCACCCTGCCGTCGGCGCCCACTACGAACTTGATCTGCGCCTGTCCGGTGATCCCCGCGTCGCGAAGGAGGGGAGGATAGAACCGCTGCAGGAGACGCGCGACCTCCGCGCGATTCTGGAGGACCGGCTGCTCCTCGGCCAGCGAGACGTCGATCGGGCCGGTCCCGGTGGGCTCTTCCTTCTCGGCCATGTTCTGGGGAACGCCCGTCTCCGTTCCCTTGGACGAGCCGCCGGCCACACCGACGCCGGTGAAGTCCTCGGTGTTCACCGCCTTCTGGTTCAGGTCCACGTCGGGGATCTTGGCGGGCGGCTCCTCGGGCGGCACGAGCTCCTGGAAGCCCTTGGCCACCGGGGGCGGGGCCTCCTCGGGCTCCGGCGGGGGCGGAGGCGGTTCCTCCGGCTTGGGCGGCTCGGGAGCCTTCTGCTCCTCGATCTCCATGTAGGAGACCACTTCTTCCTTGACCTTGCGTCCGACCGCCGTGTTCTCGCTCGCGTACGCAACCCCCCAGAGCAGGAGGATGTGCGCCGCTACGGAGACGACGATGGTCCGGGCGGATACAGCTTTCTGCTTCCGCCCCTCCGACGCGACCAGTTTGTTGAACATGCAGGAATCCCCCTTGCAAATCCTGGATTGGAGCCGGCGTGTTGGCTTGGCGGCGCTTCTGGCTCGAGCCGGCTCCCCGTCGGCGGAACCGCGCCAGCGTCAGGCGGTGTGGACCGCCGTGATGCTCCGGTTTTTCCTTCACCGCGTCCGAACGGATCCTGCCCCCGGAAACCGGGACTGCCGTCCGGCTGGAGAACGTCTGATCGAGACTCCACCCACTGTACTCCCGGAGGACGAGGTGGGGTGAAGCATCTCTCAAACAGCATTTTTTTCCAAAGGCAGCTTTAAGCTGCACCGCGTCTGTGAGAAAGTCAAGATAACTCCCGTGCCTGAAAGCCAGGCACGCTTATCGACCCCGAACCGTTTCTAAGGATCCAGGATCATGC
>DATAAL010000803.1:0-4368 GCA_036260145.1 Longimicrobiaceae bacterium
GGGCGCGGCACGGGGCCGCGCCCACGAGCTGGATCAGCTTACCCGGGCAGAGTGTCGGGTTCGGTCGGCGTCGGTTGCGGCTGGCACTCCTCCACACAGTCCTGGCAGGATGTGGAAAGGAGCCAGGAGGGTACGAGACCCTCCTCGAGGACGTTCACGCCGTGGAGATCCACGGCCTCGATGGGTTGCGGCATGGGGTTCCTCTGGAAATGGTGGAATGGTTCGGGCCTCGGCAGGCCGAAGTGTGGTGCATGCGGATCCGCCCCGGATCCTGCGGGCGGCTGGTTTGGGGGCGTGGCATCAGCCGGGCGGCGGAGTGGCCATGCCACGGCTATGCCGGAGAAGTCCCGGCCGGAAGGCGTTGAGCCCGGTTACGAACAGGCTGCGCCACAGCATCGTGAAGGCGATGAACAGGACCGGGCCGAGGAAACCCAGCGGCTGGAGCGGACCCCAATCGGCGGTCATGGATCTGAACCAGACCGTCGCCGCGACCAGGGTCTTGCCGAGCATTGCGATCACCATCACCAGGTAGAGCGCCATGCCCAGCTGGACCCGGCCCCCGCCTGCGGAACCCCCGCGGAGCCATCCGACGGCGGTCCTCCAGGCCCGGGCCCGGAGGTTGTGCTCCCGGAGCAGCGTCGACAGCAGGAAGTAGCCGTCCGTCGGGAGGAACGGCAGCAGGTTCAGCTGCAGGACGGCGAGGTTCCAGAGGGCGATCGCGTGCCACCAAGACCCTGCGGCGGAGCCCGGGGACAGGAGCCGCGAACAGGCCAGGCCGACCAGGACCAGCGTGCCGTTCAGCATGCACCCCGCGCTCCACACCCGGATGCGCGCCGCGGGCAGCAGGGTGTAGATGCCGGGGATCCGCAGGTAGAAGAGGGGGAGATAGCCCAGGTAGAGCGATCCGCTCAGCGAGCGCGGCGTGAGCCCTTCCCGGAGCGCGGCCAGCCCGTGACTCAACTCGTGCAGGAGAACGCTCGCCAGCATCCCCACAACCAGCAGAGCGGGAGACGGTGCGCGTAACCAGGGGTTCGCAGGCTCGGGGACGCCGGCCAGGATCGCGAGGGAGGCCACGACGGCGAGCGTGAGCCCCGCGAACCAAGCGGCGCTCGCCCACGGGGCGTGCCGCCGCGTCCATGCCGCGACCTCGCCCATCGGGAGCGTGAAGAGCGTGAGCGACAGGCGCTCGATGTGAGAACTCCGCGCGGCGACGCTCCCCTTGGGCGTGTACAGGAGCCCGGCCCCTCGCAGCCGGCCGGTGAGGTCCCCGACATCCAGCTCCTTCGCGATCTCGGCCCTTACGCAGCCTCGAATCTCCTCGGCGGTCCTCGTCCCGTCCATCAGCTCGGCCGCTCGCCGGACGGGTTGCAGGGCCGCGTCCGGGACGGTGAGGTATCGGTCGAGCTCCGGGTGTCCGAAGATCCAGGTCGTCGGCGCTCCACGCCTTTCAAAGAGTGGGGAGACGACCAGTCCTTCCACCGCACGCGGCCGCTCTCCCTGTCTCACTCCCCCCTCCCGCCGTTCGGCGACCGGTACGAGGCAAGGAACGTCCATTGCTCAGGGGCCGCGATGACCTGCGGCACCAGCTCTCCCAGGATTGCGCGCGTGATCCGCGCTTCGGCTTCTGCCGGGCTGTCGTCATCCACCAGGGGGCACTCGACGGGAGGACCCAGCCTGACCCGGTAGCCTCCGGCCTCCTCCCACGCACGGGCGGGGAGCACCACAGCCCCCGTGCGGCGCGCGAGCCAGCCGACCCAGTTGTGGATGAGCAGCGTCCGCTCGCCCAGCGGAACCTCGACGATGCTTGCCGGGAGACCCGGCTGCGGTCCGCCACGGTATGCGCGGTCCCGGGCGCCCTTGCCCTCGTTGCGCGGGTCGAAGAAGTCCGGCATCACGAGAGCGATCCCACCCGCGGAAACTGCTCGAACGAACGTGGCGATGCGTGGGAGGTTCGGGAGGCCGTAGAAGGCCCCTTCCGCCCAGCCGCATTCTCGCTGGTGCGCCGCGAAGATCCTGGAGAAGTCCCGCCCCGCGAAGTCGACGAACCAGTGGAAGCCATGGACCGGGTATCCCCGGGAGAGCAGCTTGACCGGAACGAGGGGGAACGGCCCGTGGTGGAGGAAGGCGATGACGACGCCGCGGCCGCCAGAGCGCGCCCGGTCGAGGTGCTCCTGCCCTTCGAGCCGGACCCGGCGGCCGAGCCACCGGTCAAGGGCGGCCGGCCGAGCGCTGACGAGTAGACGAGTGAGGGTGTCCTGGCGAGCCATGGCCGCGAGGCGCCTCGAATGGACCTGGTCAGGGTCGGCCGCTCCTGCATCTCGTGGAAGACGCGCTGCGACCGGCGAGGCTCCAGCGAACTGGGGGCTGCGCCCGATGAGTCTGCGCCGCAAGGGCGTCACGAGCGCCAGGGCCACGCCTGACGGCAGGTTCCGGAGCAGCCAGCGGGGAACGCGATTCGGAAGATCGACGCGGCACCGCCAGTAGCAGCGCAGCGCTGCTAAGGTGCTGATCCGGACGGTGCTGATAACCTCTCCATCCGCTGCACGCACGAGTCCGGCCCGGTGAAGCGACTGCAGCAGGGGGATTAAGTCGACCTCGTACCCGTACCTGGCGCGGAGCATGAGCCGGACGGTGCTCAGTTCGGGGTACCGGCCGATCAGCCGTACCGCCTCAGCTCCTATCGCGCGCGCTCGCACAACGGCCTTTCCATCCAGCCGAACGACCGCCCAGTCACCCTCGAAAACCTCCTGAACGAGAAAGGGGTGGAGACGGACCTCGCGCCAGTGCTCGGGCATTTGCCGCGCGCTGAACACCGTGGTTGGAGGGCACGGGACGGTTGCGCGCCTCTGGCTGCGGAGGGATGTCGTAGTCAAACTAGTGGGGCAGTTGGCATAGGCATCGCCATCCCAGCAGCCGTAGGCTCAAGTCCGTCGTCTGGATAATGTTGCGCGGCTTGCTGATCCGAATGGCTATTTGCGAGACAACTGACCCACTAGCGTGTGCTCGCGGCGAAGAGGGGGAACCGGTACGGCACCAGCAGGGGCTCGGGGACCCGAGGCGGAGTGTCCACATGATAGGCGACGTTTGATTCCCGTCAACGCTTTTATTGTCGCTTCGGTACGAATACGACACGGTACCCTGCCCTATGGGGCGGAATTGGACACGAACCAACGCTCCTCGGTTACAGCGGGATTCTGGGCACGCGGAAAGGCTGGTCATGCGATCTCCTCGGCTCGGTGCCGGTCGAGGAGCCGGGCGAATGTGCGTGCGACCTTTGCGAACCCTGCCGGGCTCCGTAGGTCAGTAGGGCTCATTCCAAGGAACTTCTTCGACACCCGGCGGAGCCCAGAATCGGAGGTATAGCCGCAAGCCCGTGCGACCGACTTCACCGACCGGCCCAGGTCATTCAGGAGCTCCGCCGCTAGTACAGCGTCAGCGAAAAAGGTGGCCACTCAGGCAGCGAGTAGCTGAGCGGAGGTGTAGGACCAGCGGAACGGCTTCCGCTCGTGAGCATTCCAGTGGTCGAGGAACACCAGGATCTTATGACTGAGATCGTCCAGCGAGTGGAAGTCGCCCCGGCGGATCACCCGGCGTGCGAGTACGCTGAAGAACAACTCCACCTGGTTGAGCCAGCTGCCGTGCTTGGGCAGGAAGTGCAGGTGCATCTGCCCATCCTCCGCAAGGAAGGCGAGGATCTCCGGCGTCTTGTGCGTGCTCAGGTTGTCCAGGATCAGGTGCAGCACCTCACCTGGGTAGCGCTCGCGCAGGGCTCGCAAGAAGTCCAGCACCTCGACGGCCCGCTTGCGCTCGTGCATGCGACCGAAGACGCTTCCGTCGGCAACGTCCAGGGCACAGAAGAGGTTGCGCGTGCCGTGCCGCTTGTACTCGAACTCTCGGCGTTCGACCTGCCCCTCTCGTGCAGGCAGCGTCGCAAACCTGCGCGGGAGGGCCTGCAGCTGCGTCTTCTCGTCGAAGCAGAGCAGTCTCCCCGGCGGAGGATGCTCGTAGAGATCGAGCACCGCAGCGGCCAGGCGCTCGAAGTCAGGATCCGTGCGCGTGAGCCAGTACCGCCCGCGGTGCGGCTTCAGATCGGCAGCGCGCAGCACCTGACGGACTCCTTCGTGGCTGATCTTCAGCCCCAGGGCGAGCGCGTCGGCTGCCAGACGGCGCAGCGTGTAGTGCGTCTCCCCGCTGCGCAGCGGATTGGGTCCCTGGCAGCCGAGCGTGACCAGCTCAGCCCGATTGCGAGGGGGAAAAACGCCGCGGCCGACCCGACCGCGGCGCGTCCTCCAAGCTCTGGAGGCGAGCCAGGGGATCTTCCGAGTTGCCCTCGGTCTGGGCGAAGCGCTCACGCCACTTCTCGGCGAT
>DATAAL010000804.1:0-4535 GCA_036260145.1 Longimicrobiaceae bacterium
CGAGACCCGGGAGGGACGGACCCGCGGGCCGGAGCCGGTCATGGCATCTCCGCCACCAGCCGGACGGGTATCCCCAGCTCCACCGCCGGGTGCTCCAGGGAGGTGATCCGCGCCGTCGCCGTCCGGTCGGTCACCCGCACCACCTGCATCCGCCCCACCGGGATCTCCGGGCGCGTCCCCCACGCCCGCTCCGTCCGCGGGAGGTAGGCCGCGAACACGTCGCCCTCCCTGAGCCCGGCCGCGCTCCCCAGGTCCAGGAACACCGTCTCCTCGGTGGCCTGTACGGGGTGCTCCACGGCGAAGCCGATGATCCTCCCCTGGAGGGGCTGCCGCGGACGGCGCGGCGAGACCCCCGCGCGCACCGGGAAGCGGGCGGCGGGCAGCACCAGGTCGTTGATGGCGATCACGTCGTACACCGTGCGGACCTCGATGGTTGCGACGTTCCCCTCCGTCGCCTCCACGGCGCCGAGCCCGGTGGACACGTACACCCGCCCGTACGGCTTCACCTCCCGGTCGCGCCGGAAGAAGTGCACCGCGTCCCCCACCCGGAGCGCGCCCGGGCGGGCCAGGGCGACGTACACCCGGTCGTAGAGAGAGATCTGCGGGGTCATCGCGATGGGGACCACGGTGGGGGAGATCCGCTCCACCAGCCGCCCGACCGCCGGGACTTCGGCGTCCTGCACCAGCACCCGCGCCCGGTAGAAGTCGCCGGGGGCGATCACCGGGACGCCCCCCGTCCCTGCGGCGGGGAGGATCCGGCTCCCTGGCGCTCCTTCCTCCTGCGGACCGTACGCCGTCTGCGGCGGGAGCCCCTCCCGGCACTCCGGGAGCAGGAGCCGCTGGCCGGGCTCGATCCGCGCCGGGTCCTGGATTGCTCCGGCGTTGAGCCGGAAGATCTCGGGCCAGAGGAAGGGGTCGCCCAGGCAGCCGCGGGCGATGTCCCACAGGGTGTCACCGGGGCGGACGACGTAGCCCTGCTCCTGGGCAGCGAGGGGCGCCGCGAGGCCGAGGCCGAGTGCGAGGAGGGTGGCGGTGCGCGTTCTCACGGGAGCGATGGAACGGGGAGGGGCACGGCGGCCGGGCTCCGTGGCCGGAACCTCCGGACCGGGCAACGGCAGGTTGCGAGCGACAGGTCAGTATAAGGGGGTTCGGACGGTGGGACAACCCGCTTCGCCGCGCGGAGAGTGCCGTGGGGGAGGCCGCCCTCGCCTCCCCCACGGTTTCAGGGCCGGTCCCGGGCGCCTACGAGGCCAGCGGTGCCTCGGGTGACGGCGGGGGGAGGTCCGCCGCGCCGCGCGCCAGCCGGGCGTCGCGGGTGCGTCGGGCGCCGTACAGGAAGTATATGGCGAAGCCGATGAGGAGCCACACCATCAGGCGGATCCAGGTGGAGGCGGGGAGCACCGCCATCTGGAGGAGGCAGACCAGCGCCCCGATGGTGGGGACCCACGGCATCCCCGGGGTGCGGAAGGGGCGTTCCAGCTCGGGCCGGGTCCGCCGCAGGATGATGACGCCCACGCTGACCAGCACGAAGGCAAGGAGCGTCCCCATGCTGACCAGCTGGCTGAGCACGCTGATAGGGAGCACCCCGGCCGCGAGCGCCACCGCCACGCCGGTAATGGCGGTGCTGACGTGGGGTGTGCGCCAGCGGGGGTGCACCCTGCCGAAGGCATCCGGGAGGAGCCGGTCTCGGCTCATGGTGAAGAAGATGCGGGTCTGCCCCAGGAGGGTGACCAGCATGGTGCTGAACAGCCCGAAGAGCGCGCTGACCTTGATGACAGGGCTGAGCCAGGTGAGGCCCGTGGCATCGATCCCCACCGCCAGCGGGTCGGGGACGTTGAGCCGGCCGTAGGGGACGATCCCGATGAGCACCAGCGCCACGGCGATGTAGATCAGGGTGCAGATCAGGAGCGAGCCCAGGATCCCGATGGGGAGGTCGCGCTGCGGGTTGCGGGCCTCCTGCGCGGCGGTGGACACGGCGTCGAAGCCGACGTAGGCGAAGAACATGATGGCGGCGCCGCGGAGCACTCCGCTCCACCCGAAGGTGCCGAACTCCCCGGTGTTGGGCGGGATGAAGGGGGTGAGGTTCTCGCGCCGCACGTAGGAGATCCCCGCCACCACGAACACCACCAGCACGCTCACCTTGAGGACCACCAGGGCGGTGTTGGTGTTGGCCGACTCCCGGATCCCCAGGGTCAGCAGCGCCGCCACGGCCAGCACGATCAGGGCAGCGGGGAGGTTGAACACACCGCGCACCGTCCCCTCGGCGGTCTGGAGGACCACGTCGGGGGCGGCGGTGAGGCGGGCGGGGATGTCCAGCCCCAGGTCGTGCATCAGGCTGACGAAGTACCCCGACCACCCCACCGCGACGGTGGCGGTGCTCAGCGCGTACTCCAGGATCAGGTCCCACCCGATGATCCAGGCGAAGATCTCGCCCGCGGTGGCGTAGGCGTAGGTGTACGCGCTCCCGGCCACGGGGATCATGCTGGCCAGCTCGGCGTAGCACAGCCCCGCGAAGGCGCAGGCGAGCGCCGCGATGAGCATGGAGATCACCAGCGCCGGTCCGGCGTGCTGCGACGCGGCGGTCCCGGTGAGCACGAAGATCCCCGTCCCGATGACGGAGCCGATCCCGAGGGTGGTCAGGTTGATCGGCCCCAGCGAGCGGCGGAGGGTCCCCCGCCCCGCCTCCTCCTGCAGCTCCGCGATGCTCTTCCGTGCGAACAGGCTCATGGCCGCCCCGGGAAGTGGTGGAATGGCGTGCGGGTTTAGGGACCCGCGGGTGTCACTCCAACGCTACGGCTGGGGCGGGGGGCGGAGGTTTTCGGGGCGTACAGGGTTTGTAATGGAGTGTCGAGTCGACAGGTTAGAACGACGAAGGACGGGACAAATTCTTGCGGGTGCGTTGAGGCTGCCTAACATGCCCGATTTGGAACCTCAATAGAAATCAGGCTATTGTTCGTCACACAATATGCGTAACAAGAGCTCGCCGACTATCGACGGACTACAAGGTCCCGGTGTTACACAGATTACGTGATCCCCAATAAGAAGCGATGTGGACCTGCCTCTCTACACATGAGAAAAGTCCTTCGTCAAACCTTCACGTGAGGCTCTGCGCCTGCGGAGCGTGCACAGAGATGCTTGTTCCGTCGTCCTATGGAGCTTGAAACCGAACGCATGGTGCTCGATCATGAGGCGCAACGACGCGCAGAAAAGCTCCAACGCCGCATCGAGGATCGCGAGGACCTGAAAATAAAATATGCGCATGAAGAAAGAATGCGGGAACTCGACGACGCACGTGAAGCTCGCATCAATGAGCTCAAGATAAAGGCACTTGAGGCGATCATCAGAGCGCGAGAAGTGGGAGTTGACTTGACTGACGTCTCTCTACTTTCTCGACTTATCGAAGATTCAGGCCAGCATTCCAATCCTGGTGAAGATGTTTGAAATCGGGGCGAACGGTCACCGTCTGCTGTTCGGGGTAGTAGGCAGTGTGTCATGCTGCAGGTTTATGAGAATGCTCCTTCACAATCCCGGCGAGTGCCCGAAGTGCCCGGTTTACGGATGCAGCATCGGTGAACACCTCGGCCACGTCCGGATCCAGCAGCACCAGGTTGGTCCCCTGGGCGTAGCGCTGCGCGTACTTGCCGCGCACGCCCCCCTCCAGGCTGTACTCGGGCAGGATCTCGTCGTCGGGCGTGTCCTCAGCGTGCCGGTAGATTCCTTGCTCATATTCCCTTTGTTCGCGGTTCGCGGACCTCGTTGGAACTGTACCCGATCTCACCGCGCCAGCCGATACCCCGCCTTCCATACCGTCACGATGTGCCGCGGGTCCGCGGGGTCCTCCTCCAGCTTCCGCCTGAGCTGCGCCACGTGCATGTCCACCGTCCGTGTCATCACCGCGGCCCGGTGCCCCCACACCTCGGCCAGCAGCTCCAGCCGCGACGCCACCCCGCCTCCCCGCCGCACCAGCGCCATCAGCAGGTCGAACTCCTTGGGGGTGAGCTGCACCTCCGCCCCCTCCCGCCGCACCAGCCGCGAGCCGGGGTGCACCTCTACCGTCCCGAAGCGCAGCACCTCCCCCGCCCCGTTCGCCGTGGCCGGGCGCGTCCGCCGCAGCAGCGCCTCCACCCGCGCCAGCAGCTCCAGCAGCCCGAACGGTTTGGTGACGTAGTCGTCGGCGCCCAGGCGGAACCCCAGCACCTTGTCCGCCTCCTCCCCGCGGGCGGTGAGGATCAGCACCGGGACGCTGGCCCCCTCCTCGCGCAGCGTCTTCAGGACCCGGTACCCGTCCATCTCCGGGAGCATGAGGTCCAGGATGATGAGGTCGGGGTCGGCTTCGCGCGCGGAGCGCAGCCCCTCGGGACCCGTCTCGGCGACGGAGACCTGGTGCCCCTCCAGCTCCAGGGAGGTGGCGAGGCCGTAGGCCAGGTTCGCGTTGTCCTCCACCACCAGGATGCGGCTCACGCTTCGCCTCCCGCGGCCACGGCCGCCGCGGCCACGCGCTCCTCCCCCGCGTCGGCTGGGCCCGCGTGCATGGC
>DATAAL010000805.1:0-5884 GCA_036260145.1 Longimicrobiaceae bacterium
CCACCGCCATCCTGCGCGCGGCGCGCGCCGAGGGGGTAGACCCCGAGCTGGCCTTCGGGCTGGTGCGCGCGGAGAGCGGCTTCCGCGAGGCGCTGGTGAGCCCGCGCGGCGCCGTGGGGCTCACCCAGATCCTCCCCTCCACCGCCGCGGCCCTCCGCCCGGGGGTATCACGGCGGGATCTCCTGCACCGGGACACCAACCTGCGGCTCGGCTTCCGCTACCTCCGGGAGCTGATCGGCCGGTACGACGGCGACGTGCGGATGGCGCTGCACGCCTACCACCGTGGCCCGGGCACGGTGGCGAGGATGCGCGCCGAGGGGCTCGACCCGGAGGCCAGCTTCCCGGACCGGGTCCTGCAGACGCCCCTGGACGGCGCCGACCTTGAGCGGATCACCCGGTCCCTCGGCTCCGACGGGGACCGGGCCCGCCTGCTGACCAGGGTCGCCGGCGGGGAGGCGGCGACCCCGGGAGGGCTGAGCGAGGTGGTCCGTGCCGCGGACGCCATCGGCTCCGACGGGGACCGTGCCTCCGTCCTTTCCGCGCTGATCGCCCAGCGGGACCTCCCCGAGTCCGTCCGCCACGACGTCCTGCGCTCCGCCGCGCGGATCGGCTCCGATGGCAACAAGGCCTCCGTCCTCCTCACTTTCCTGGATCACCACGGGGTGTACGACGCCGTCGCCCCGACCTTCTTCGCGACCGTCGACGCCATCGGCTCCGACGGGGACCACCACCGGGTGCTCTCCGCCGTGGCGCGGCGCAGCGGGCTGAGCGACCCGGTCGTCCGGCGCCTGCTGCAGCCCGCGGCGCGGATCGGCTCCGATGGCGAGAAGGCCGCCGTACTGGAGGAGATCGCCCGGCGCGGGCTGGTGCGCGGGGACGCCCTGCGCGACGCGTACGTGCGGGCTGCCGGGACCATCGGGCCGGACACGGACCGCGCCCGCGCGCTCTCCGCCGTGCTCGCCCCGCCCCCGCGGGCAACGGCCCCCGGGCGGGCTCCCGCACCCTGGAATCGGAACACCGACCACCAGGAGGTCCACGACGACCGGACCACCCGCACGGTGAGGATCGAGGCCAGGAACGTCGTCCCTACCCCGGACGACCGGGACGTGGCCGGATTCCTTTCCGGCGGCTCCCTCTGGGTGGAGGAGAGCGCCGGGGGGGTCTCGCGGAGCCTGCGCATCACCCCGGGGGACGACGGCGGGTTGCAGCGGACCTACCGGGTGAACGGCGAGGCCCACGCGTACGACGCCACCGCCCGGGCCTGGCTCGCGTCCATTTTGAAGGAATTCAAGCTGTAGCGCAGGAGCAGTCCTGCGTCACGAGGCAGATCGTTCCTTCAAGTGCTGATTTTTCAACTTTTAGATGCTGTTTTTTCACCACCCACTTCCGAGGAGAGCACATGTCCACCCTGACCCTGCGAACCACGCTCGCGGCCCTGCTCGCCACGGGGCTGCTTACGGCGCTTGCGGCCTCTCCGGCCGCGGCGCAGTCCCATGAGTCCCACGAGATGCACAGCCGTACGATGGACGGGCACCGCACCCTGGAGGTGCGCGCCCGGGGGAAGGTAGAGTTCACGGACGACGACCGGGACGTGCGGCGGATCTCCCCGGGTGGGCACCTAGTGATCGAGGAGCACCTCCGGGGGTCCTCCGCGCGTCGGGTGGAGTTCACCCCGGGTCCGGATGGCGGGGTGCGGCGGGTGTACCGGGTGAACGGTGAGACCCGCGGGTTCGACCCGGGCGCGCGGCTGTGGCTAGCGCGGATCCTCCCCGAGACCGTCCGCGAGACCGGGGTCGGAGCCCGGGAGCGGGTGGCGAGGATCCTGGCCCGGGAGGGAGTGCCCGGCGTGCTGGAGGAGATCTCCCGCATCCGCAGCGACGGCGTCCAGAGGGTGTACTTCGCCGCGCTCCTCGACCACTCCTCCCTCCGCCCGGACGACGTGGCGCGCGTCCTCCGGCAGGCGGGGCGCCAGATCGGCTCCGACGGAGACCGGGCCAGCCTCCTGCGGCGGGCGGCGCTCCGCGGCGACCTGGAGAACGACGCCGTCCGGCGGGCCTTCTTCGACGCGGTGGGGACGATCGGCTCCGACGGGGACCGCGCCTCGGTGCTCCGCCGCGTCCTGGAGCGGGAGCGCGCGTCCGAGGCGCTGCGCACCGCGCTGCTGCGCTCCGCGGCGGAGATCGGCTCCGACGGCGACAAGTCGTCCGTGCTGGTCCAGGCCGCGCGCCGTTATCCGCTCTCCGCCTCCGCCACCCGCGCCGCCTTCTTCGAGTCAGTGGGGACGATCGGCTCCGACGGCGACCACGCCCGCGTCCTCAAGGAGGTGCTGAGAGGGGGTGCCCTGACCCGCGAGGTGGCGGTCGCGGTCCTGCGCTCCGCGCGCGGCATCGGCTCGGACGGGGACAAGACCGCGGTGCTCCTGCACCTCCCCGTCGACCGTCTGCGGGACCGCGTGGTGGCGGACGCCTACCGGGACACGGCGGAGAGCATCGGCTCGGACGGCAACCGTGCCCGGGCGCTCTCCTTCCTGAGCCGCACCGCGCGCGGCGTCGCGCCCCGCAGGCAGCGGATCTGAGCCCTCGCGCTCTCCCCCGAACCCACCCCGGAGGCTCCTCATGCGGTACCGGACGATCATGTTGCTGGCGGGCCTCCTCGCGGGGGCGGCCGGCGTGGCGGCGCAGGACGCCGCCCCGGCCGGGCGCAAGCAGATCCGCGCGGCGCGGATCGAGGGGCGCCCTCCCTCGGTGGACGGGCGGCTGGAGGAGGAGGTGTGGCGGAGCGCCCCCGTCCTCGCCGACTTCGTGCAGAAGGAGCCGGTGGAGGGAGCCGCCCCCTCGGAGCGCACCGAGGTGCGCTTCCTCTACGACGGGAGCGCGCTCTACGTGGGGGCGCGGATGTACAGCGGCGACCCGCGGAGCATCCAGGCCCCGGTCGGGCGGCGCGACAACGCCTCCCAGGCCGAGCTGCTCCTGGTCTCGCTGGACACCTACCTGGACCGGCGCACCGCCTATACCTTCGGCGTCACCGCGTCCGGGGTGCGGCTGGACCGCTACCACCCCTCCGACAGCGAGGGGAGCTTCGACACCTCGTACGACCCGGTGTGGGAGGGACGGGCCCAGACCGACTCGCTGGGGTGGACGGCGGAGCTGCGCATCCCTTTCTCGCAGCTCCGCTTCAACGCCCAGGAGGCGCACACCTGGGGGATCAACCTGCGGCGCTCCATCCCCTCCCGGGAGGAGGAGGTCTACTGGGTCCCCGTCCCCCGGAGCGTCACCGCCTGGGCCTCGCGCTTCGGCGACCTGGGGGGGCTGGAGGGGATCCGGCCGACGCGGCGCGTGGAGCTGACCCCCTACCTGGCCACCAGGGCCACCCTGAGCACCGCCCCGGCCCCCGGCGACCCCTTCCGCGACGCTACGGAGGTCTCGGCGCGCGCGGGGGGCGACCTGAAGATGGGGCTGGGGCCCAACCTGACGCTGGAGGGGACCGTCAACCCCGACTTCGGCCAGGTGGAGCTGGACCCGGCGGAGGTAAACCTCTCGGCATTCGAGACCTTCTTCCCCGAGCGCCGCCCCTTCTTCACCGAGGGGAGCCAGCTCCTGCAGGGGGGCGGAGCCGGCTTCTTCTACTCCCGCCGGATCGGCGCCCCGCCGCGCGGGAGCGCGCCCGGGGACTTCGTGGACCGCCCCGACGCCACCACCATCCTGGGCGCCGCCAAGGTGACGGGGCGGCTCCCCTCGGGGCTCTCGGTGGGGGGGCTCACCGCGCTGACCGCCTGGGAGCGGGCCCGCACCTTCGACGCGGAGACGGGGGCATTCGGCACCGTGGAGGTGGAGCCGCTCACCGGTTACGGGGTGGCGCGGGTGCAGCAGCAGTTCGGGGCGGCGGGCTCCACCGCCGGGGTGATCCTCACCGGAGTGCGGCGCGACCTCTCGCCGGGGGAACCGCTGGCGCGGCTGCTGAACCGGGAGGCGTACACGGGGGCCGCGGACTGGAACCTCCGCTTCCGGGGGGGCGAGTACTCCCTGCGCGGGAACCTGGGGTTCAGCTACGTGGCGGGCGACTCGCTGGCGATCCTGCGGGTGCAGCAGTCCAGCGCGCGCTACTTCCAGCGGCCGGACGCGGGGTACGTGCGGGTCGACTCCTCCCGCACCTCGCTGGCGGGGTACGTGGCGGGGGTGGGGCTCTCCCGGAACAGCGGCCGGCACTGGCTCTGGCAGGGGTCGCTGGACGTCTTCTCGCCGGGGTTCGAGCTCAACGACATCGGGCGCATCGGGAGCGGCGACGAGGTGTTCGGCTATGGCAACCTGCGCTACCGGGAGACCCGCCCGGGGCCGGTGTTCCGCGGCTACACGGTCGGTGTCACCACGGAGAACCTCTGGAACTTCGGCGGGGTGCGGAACTTCTCGTCGCTGCGCAGCGACGCCAGCTTCACCTGGAAGAACTACTGGGTGAACAACTTCACCGCCTGGGTGGACCTCCCCTCGCTGCGCGACGACCTGACCCGCGGCGGGCCGCTGGTGGGGACCGGGCGGGAGTGGGCGGTGATCAACCAGGTCCTCACCCGCGCCTCCGCACCCACCCGGTGGAACGCGCGCGTGTACTACGGCGAGAACGAGCTGGGGGACCCCACCTACCGCTTCTCGGGCGGGGTGTCGATCCGCCCCGGGCCGCGCTGGCAGCTCTCGGTGGACCCCAACTACGTGCGCTTCTCCATCGCCCGGCAGTACATCGGGGTACGGGACGGGGGCACGGCCGCCACCTTCGGGCGGCGCTACCTGTTCTCCCGCCTGGACCAGCGCACCATGCTGGTGCAGCTCCGCCTGAACTACGCCTTCACCCCGGACCTCACCCTGGAGGGGTACGCGGAGCCCTTCGCGGCCAGCGCCCGCTTCTACGACTTCGGGGAGCTCCCCGCCGCGCGTAGCCGGGGGATGCGGATCTACGGCACCGGTGGCACTACCATCGAGCAGCAGCCGGACCGGTCGTACCTGGTGCGGGACGGCGACGCGCGGATCACCCTCCCCTATCGCGACTTCAACGTCCGGTCGCTGCGGAGCAACCTGGTGCTGCGCTGGGAGTGGCGGCGGGGGAGCACGCTGTTCGTGGTGTGGCAGCAGGACCGCTCCGAGGAGGAGCGGCACGGGCGTCCCGTGGGCCCCGGGTCGCTCGGGGACACCTTCGGGGTGGAGGGCGACAACCTGCTGCTGATCAAGGCGACGTACTGGCTCGGGCGGTGAGGGCCGGAACGACTTTGAACTGCTTGAACAGCTCGTTCGGGCGTGCCCCCCGCTGGCGCGGGGGTCGGGCTGCGGCTCCGTAACGCACGATACTACCGTCCGTAACGGAGTCGAGACCCCGCGGAAACAGCCCCGCGGGGTCTCGCCGCTTCGCGCTCGCATCCCACGCAATGGCTACTTCCAACGACACCCCCTCCCCTGTACCCGGGCGAGGGGGTGTCGAGTGCTCGTCCGGTTCAGGGCGTCGGTACGCGTCCCGTGGAGCTGCCCCTCGGATGGAGGCGCCGAGGAACCACCTCGGCCCGGATCTCCCGCTCCTCCCCCCGGCGGATGCGGAGCGTGTAGGGGGTGCCGATCCGCCGTCCCATCATCTCCATCCAAGCCTGGCGCCGTCGCGCGTCGATCCCGTTCACGGCCAGGATGGTGTCTCCGTTCCGGAGGCCGGCATTCCACGGGTTGGAGCCGGGCGCCAGGCGGTCCACAACCGGATGGTAGCGCAGGTCCCCGTTTTCGTCGAACCCGACGGGCAGTCTAGGGACGAACCCCGGGACTCCGGCATCCGGGTCCATCGCACGGGGGGGACGATGACCGTGTCGACGTCGCGGGCGCTTCCGGCCGCGGCCGTGGGTACGGCCGGTGCGGCGGCC
>DATAAL010000806.1:0-7977 GCA_036260145.1 Longimicrobiaceae bacterium
CCGGGGCTCCGTTTCTTCGCGCGGTCCGTCTACCGGCCGGGAAAGGGTGGGGGGGCGATCACCATCCCGCTGCGGGTGACGCGGCGCCTCCGCATCTCCGCCTCGTCCTCCGCCACCTCCCGCTGCGTCCAGCGGAAGTACACCACCGTGATGGCGATCCAGAGGGTGAGCCCCCCCGGCACCCACATGATCAGCCCGCCCAGGCGCTGGTCCTCCAGGGCGTCCAGCCCCCAGATCCGCGGCGCCTCCACGTACCAGAGGTACATCTCCGTCCGGGAGAAGGTGATCAGCGCCGCGGTGATCATCATGGGAATCCCCAGCACGAACAGGTAGATCATCTGCAGCGGCGGGGCCACGCGCGGAAGCTCCGGGAGCGGGCTCATCACCGGCCACCACATGATGGTTCCCGTCACCATGATCATCAGGTGCATGGCGACGTGCACCCCGTGGTCGCGCATCATCATGTCGTACGGGGTGGGAAAGTGCCACACCAGGAAGATGATGTTGTTGAGCGCGAAGGCCACCAGGGGGAAGGTGACCGCCCGGGCCACCCAGGCCAGCGGGCGCACGCGGAGCACCGGGCGGAGCAGCCAGTCGGGGATCCCGTACAGCAGGAAGGGCGGCATCACCAGGATCAGCACCAGGTGCTGCACCATGTGCGCGCTGAACAGGAAGTAGTCGCTCAGCTCGTGCAGCGGGCCCTGGAGCGCCAGGAACATCACGGCCAGCGCGGCGGCGAAGCTCGCCACCCTGCGCCCCGGGACCGGCGCGGACCCGGGGAAGCGGTGCCGCAGCGGGCCGATCAGCAGGAAGTAGGCGCCCCCCAGCAGGAGCCATCCCACCATGAAGCTGGAGTAGACCTTCCACTCCGTCCACGAGAAGGACTGCTCGTGCAGCAGGAGCGCCGCGGAGAACGTCATGGGTACCGCTTCCCTGCGTCGGGGGGTCAGAAGCCCAGGGACGCTCCCCAGCGGGGGAGGATCTGCTGCGCCATGTACAGCCCGACGATCACCAGCGTCCCCAGCATCGCCGGGAAGAGGAAGATCCCGGTGAAGATCCGGCTGTCGAACTTGAGGTGCATGTAGTAGGCGACCACGGCGAAGAACTTGGCCGCCGAGAGGACGCCGATCACCAGCGCCGCCGTCCCCTGGCTGAACACCCCCCGGGTCTCGCCGACGTACCCCAGGATCTCCAGGACCGTCAGGAGGATCAGGATCCCCCCGATGACGATGTAGAACCGGTTGGTCGGGTGCGCGTGCTGGTCGTGGATGATCTCACGCGTCTCGCTGGTCATCGGCTCGCTCACTTGATGAGGTACACAAGGGGGAAGATCACGATCCAGATCACGTCCACGAAGTGCCAGTACAGCCCCGCGATCTCCACGTTCAGCGCCTTCTCGGGCCCGATCCTCCCCCGCGCGGAGAGGGTGGTGAGCGTCAGCAGGTAGATCACCCCCACCGTGACGTGCGCCCCGTGGAACCCGGTCAGCAGGTAGAAGGTGGAGCCGAACAGGTTGGTCTGGAGGGTGAGCCCCTCGTGCCAGAAGTGCGTGAACTCGTAGACCTGGCACCCCAGGAAGATCGACCCGCCGAAGGCCGTCAGGAAGAGCCAGAGGGTCGCCTTGCTGCGGATCCCCCGCTGGGTGTAGTTCAGGGCCAGCACCATGGCCACCGAGCTCATCAGCAGGATGAAGGTGCTGAAGGAGGTCAGCGGGATGTTCAGGATCCCCTCCACGTGCTTCCCGTCCACCACCATCTCGTGGGGGTACGGGCCGACGGTGCTCTTCCCTTTGTTCGCCAGGTAGGTGGCGATCAGCGAGCCGAAGAGGAGGCACTCGGACCCGATGAAGGTCCAGAACGCCATCTTCCGGCTGTCCAGCCCGGTGCTGGTGTCCAGGTGTCCGGGGTGTGCGGCGTGCACGGCCGCGTTTGCGGTGCTCACTCTATCTCCTCCGTCCCGTAGACTCGGATGCAGGGTGCGGGAGCCGGGCTCAGTGGCCCGGCTCGAAGGCCCAGGAGTAGATCCCCACCACGACGATCCCCACCCCCATCAGCGACAGGTACCACAGGTTGTACAGCGCGCCCTCGGCGTTGCGGAAGATCAGCGCCCCGAAGACGAGCAGGATCCCGAAGGCGGTGACGATCGGCCAGTACGACGGCGGCGGGAGGTGGATCCCGTGGTCGTGGGTGGACATCTTGTTCTCGCCCTCCTCCGGGTCGTGGATCTCCCCGATCTTGGTCCCGGCGATGGTCACCTGCTCCGTCTCCTCCTCCACCCGGCCGTGCGGGATCCCGCCGTCGCGGGCAGGGTCGCCCTCCCAGAGCGGCATGCGCGAGCGCACCACCGGGATCTCGCGGAAGTTGTAGACGGGGGGCGGGGAGGGGATGCTCCACTCCAGCGTGGCGGCGCCCCAGGGGTTCGGCCCGGCGAGGGCGCCCCGCCGGGCGGAGAGGACCAGGTTCACTACGAAGACGATGGTCCCCACGCCGATCAGGTAGGCGCCCAGGGTGGAGAGCAGGTTCATCCCCTCGAAGCCGAGCCCGTACTCGTAGGTGAACACCCGGCGCGGCATCCCGAACAGCCCCAGGAAGTGCATCGGGAAGAAGGCCAGGTTCATCCCCACCATCGTCAGGGCGAAGTGGGCCCACCCCAGCTTCTCGCTCATCAGCCGCCCGGTCACCTTGGGGAACCAGTAGTAGGTCCCCGCGAAGAGGCCCAGCACCGTGCCGCCGAAGAACACGTAGTGGATGTGGGCGACGATGAAGTAGGTGTCGTTCTGCTGCAGGTCGGCGGGGGCGGCGGAGTGCATCACCCCGGAGATCCCGCCGACGGTGAACATGGCGATGAAGGAGATGGCGAAGAGCATCGCGGTAGTGAAGCGGATGGCCCCGCCCCACATGGTCCCGATCCAGTTGAAGATCTTGATCCCCGTGGGGATGGCGATGAGCATGGTGCTCAGCGCGAAGAACGAGTCGGCGATCGGCCCCAGCCCCACCGTGAACATGTGGTGGCTCCACACGCCCCACCCCAGCCAGCCGATCAGGATGGAGGCGAACACCATCACGTTGTAGCCGAAGAGCGGCTTGCGGGAGAAGGTGGGGATGATCTCCGAGATGATCCCGAAGATGGGGATGATCAGGATGTACACCTCGGGGTGGCCGAACATCCAGAAGATGTGCTGCCAGATCAGCGGGTCCGAGCCCCGGGCGGGATCGAAGAACGCGGTCCCGAACATCCGGTCGAACATGAGCTGCGTCACCGCGATGGTGAACACCGCCAGCGCGGTCACGATCAGCACGTTGGTGATCAGCACCATCCAGGTGAAGAGCGGCATCCGCATCAGCCGCATCCCCGGGGCCCGCAGGTTGATGATGGTGATGATGAAGTTCAGCGACGCGATGATGGACGAGAGGCCGACGATCTGCAGGCCCAGCACGTAGAAGTCCACGTTGGGCCCGGGGTTGTACGGCCGCTCCGTGAGCGGGGCGTACGCGTACCACCCCACGTTGGGCGCGATCTTGAGGATGGAGCTGGCGAGCAGGTAGATCCCGCCGAACAGGTAGATCCAGTACGAGAGGGCGTTGAGCCGCGGGAAGGCCACGTCGCGCGCCCCGATCTGCAGCGGGACCATGTAGTTGAAGAACGCGGCCGTGAGCGGCATCAGCGCCAGGAAGATCATCGTCAGCGCGTGCATCGTGAACATCTGGTTGAAGACGTCCGCGCTGAGGAACTTGTTCTCCGGCCGGATGAGCTGCGTCCGGATCAGGAGCGCCTCCAGGCCGCCGACCAGGAAGAAGAAGATCGAGGTCACGCCGTACAGGATCCCGATCCGCTTGTGGTCGACGGTGGTGATCCAGCTCCAGATGCCGGTCTCCGTCGCCGGGACGGCCGCGGGGTGGGGCGCGGCCACGGTTGCTGTCGATGCCATTCCTACTCCATCGGTTGATGGCGCGGCCCGCCGCCCTTCGCGGCGGCGCACGGGCGCCGGATCACGGGATTCGTGCCCCCGCCGGGGCGCTCCTCACTGCAGCGACTGCAGGTACGCGACGATGAACCGGATCTCCTCCTCCTTGAGGTTCAGATTCGGCATCTTGGCTCCCGGCTTGATCTCGGGCGGATTGCGCAGCCACTCGGTGAGGTTGTGCGCGTTGTTCTCCAGGATCCCCCCGGCGATGGTGTACCGCTGCGCCAGGTGCGTCAGGTCCGGTCCGGTGCGCCCCACCATCGGCGTCCCGCGGATCATGTGGCACCCGGCGCAGGCGCTCTGGGTCACCAGCCGCTTGCCGATGGCCAGGGAGGAATCCGTGGGCTCCACCGCCGGCTTCGCCTCGTTCTCCAGCCACTCGCGGTAGCCTTCGGGGGTGTGCGCGATCAGCCGCATCCGCATGAGCGCGTGGGAGTCGCCGCAGAACTCGGTGCAGTGCCCCAGGTAGATCCCCGGTTCCTCGGGGGTGAAGAGGATGGTGTTGGTCTTGTTGGGGATCAGGTCGCGCTTCCCGCCCATCTGGGGGATCCAGAAGGCGTGGATCACGTCCTTGGTGGTCATCCGGAGCTGGACCGGGGTCCCCACCGGGACGTGGATCTCGTTGGCGGTGACCACGGTGTCGCGCCCGCCGTTGACCGGGTACCGGTACTCCCACCACCACTGGTACCCGATGACGTCGATCTTGAGGGCGTTGGCCGGCGCCTCCTGCTGCGTCTCGAAGATCAGCTTCACCGTGGGCACCGCGATCACCGCCAGGATCACCGCGGGGATCAGCGTCCACACCAGCTCCAGCCGCGTGTTCCCGTGGATCTGCTCCGGCTCCGGGTTCCCCGGGCGGTACCGGAAGCGGACCATGATGAGGGCGAGCAGGACGAACACCAGGATCCCGACGGCGATCCCCAGGTACGTCGTCAGGTTCTGCAGCTCCAGGACGTCCCGCGCGAACTGCGACCGCGGCGTGTACATGCTCCGCGGATACGTCTTCTGGTGGTCCTCGCCGCACGCCGCCAGCAGCACGGCGGCGACCGGGAGGGCACGGAGTGTCCAGGCGGCGGTCTTCCGGCCCGGGGGGGCGGGCGCCGGCGGGACGGGCCCGACGGAGTGCGATCTCGACTTCATGACGGTGAGGGCTGGTGTGCGATCCTGCGTTCGACAACGGTCACCCGGCACGCGGCGCCGCACGGACCGTGCTCCGTGCTCCGGCCCGCCAGAATCCGCGCATTATAGCCGCCGCCCGTACCCCGCGCCAGACCTGATCGGGCGGGTCCGGGAGCGGGTTTCCGCGGCGTTTTCGGCAGCGTCAATGTAGCGTTTCCCCGCCCCGCGGTCTGTAAGGAAGCACCCCACAGGAGCGTAGGGCGAAATCCCCCCGCACCTTCCATTCCTCTCGCGCTCTCCCGGAGCCGCGGTTACTCTTGAGGGATGGCTGCGGCACCCCTGCACACCGGCTCCCGGAGGGGCTCCCGGGGGGAGGGACGACCCTCGTGGGGAGAGCGCGTCCGGGCCATGCGCAACCTCCCCCCGTTCCTGCGGATGGTGTGGCGGACGCACCGCGGGTACGCGCTGGGGATCGCCGCCCTCCGCCTGGTCCGGGCCTTCGTCCCCGTGGCCACGCTGTGGGTGGGGAAGATGATCGTGGACGTGGTGGTGGCCTCCACCCGCGCCGGGGAGGCGGACTGGCGGCGCCTGGGGGAGCTGGTGCTCCTGGAGTTCGGGGTGGTGGCGCTGGGGGAGGTGGCGGCGAGGACGGGGACGCTTCTGGAGTCGCTCCTGGGGGACCTCTTCTCCAACCGGATGAGCGTGCGCCTCATGGAGCACGCTGCGGAGCTGGACCTGGAGCACTTCGAGGACCCCCGCTTCTACGACCGCCTGGAGCGGGCGCGCCGGCAGACGGTGGGGCGGATCGCGCTCCTCAGCCAGCTCTTCGGCCTGGCGCAGGACGCCCTCACCCTCCTCACCCTGATCGGGGCGCTCCTCGCCTTCTCCCCGCTGCTCTTCGCCCTGCTGGTGCTGGCGGTGGTGCCCTCCTTCCTGGGAGAGACGCACTTCGCTGCGCTGGGGTACTCGCTCCTCTACCAGTGGACGCCGGAGCGGCGCAAGCTGGACTACTACCGCTTCGTGGCGGCGTCGGACCGGACGGCCAAGGAGGTCAAGCTGTTCGGCCTCTCGCCCTGGCTGATCCGGGAGTACGCGGAGCTGGCCGAGCGCTTCTACCAGGCCAACCGGCGGCTGGCGATCCGCCGCAACCTGGCGAGCACGGCGCTGTCGCTGGTGTCCACCCTGGGGTACTACGCAGCGTACGCGACCATCGTCTACCGCACGGTGCGCGGTGCCCTGTCGCTGGGGGAGCTGACGCTCCTGTCGGGGGCCTTCGCGCGCTCCCGCGACCTGATCCAGCGGATGCTCCTCGCCACCAGCGACCTGTACGAGCAGGCGCTGTACCTGGACGACCTGTTCGTCTTCCTCGCCATGCAGCCGCGGATCCGCCGCCCGGCGGCCGCCCTCCCGGTGCCGGTCCCCTTCCGCGAGGGGTTCGAGTTCCGCGACGTGTGGTTCCGCTACCCCGCGGCGACGGAGGGCGACCTGGAGGGAGGGGACGGGGAGCGCCCCCTCCCTCCGCCCGACGACCCCTCGTGGGTGCTGCGCGGGGTGTCGTTCCGGATCCGCCCCGGGGAGCGGGTGGCGCTGGTGGGGGAGAACGGGGCGGGAAAGACCACGCTGACCAAGCTGATCGTCCGCCTCTACGAGCCCACGCGCGGGGAGATCCTCCTGGAGGGGCACCCCCTCGCGGCGTACGACCCCGGGGAGCTGCACCGGCAGGTGGGGGTGATCTTCCAGGACTTCGTGCGCTACGACATGCGCGCGGAGGAGAACATCGCGGTGGGACGGATCGGGGCGCTGGACGAGGCGGAGGCGCAGTCACGGATCGAGGACGCGGCGGGGCGCTCCCTGGCGGCGGAGGTGGTGGAGGCGCTCCCGGAGCGGTACCGCACCATGCTGGGGCGCCGCTTCGAGGGCGGGGTGGAGCTCTCCGGCGGGCAGTGGCAGAAGGTGGCGCTGGGGCGGGCGTACATGCGCGACGCGCAGCTCCTGATCCTGGACGAGCCCACCGCGGCGCTGGACGCGCGGGCGGAGTACGAGGTGTTCCGGCGCTTCGCGGACCTGACGGCGGGGAGGGCCGCGATCCTGATCTCCCACCGCTTCTCCACGGTGCGCATGGCGGACCGGATCGTGGTGCTGGAGCACGGGCGGGTGGTGGAGGAGGGGTCGCACGAGGAGCTGGTGGCGCTGGGAGGGCGCTACGCGGAGCTCTTCAACCTCCAGGCGGCGGGGTACCGGTAGGCGGGAGGAGGGAGCACGCAGCGCACGGGGGCGGGGCCGACGCTCGGCCCGTGCTGCAGACTTTTAACCGGGAGGAACCATGAGCACCGCCAAGGACGAGGTCCGCCGGCTGCTCGACGAGCTGCCTGAAGACGCCTCCTTCGACGACATCCAGTACCACATTTACGTCCGGGAGAAGATCGAGCTCGGACGCAGGGCGGTCCGGGAGGGGCGCGTCATGGACCAGGAAGAGGCGGAGCGCCGGATGTCCGAATGGACAGGAGAGTAATCTGGTCGGAGCCGGCGCTGAACGACCTGAAGGCGGCTGCGGAGTTCATCGCGCGGGATTCGCCACGCTACGCTTCCGTCTTCGTCGGGCGGGTGCGCGATGCGGCACGGTCCCTCGCGTGGATGCACGAGCGGGGACGCCGCGTGCCGGAGGTGGAGGATCCGAACGTCCGTGAGCTGTTCGTGAGCCGGTACAGGCTCATCTACGAGGTCGCCGGAGGTGCGGTGTACATCCTCGCCTTCGTCCATGGCGCGCGGGATCTGGAGGCGCTGTGGAGGCAATAGGATCGCTCCGGGGATCATCGAGATCGCTAAGCGGGGGGTGTGGGGCGGAGACGATCGGTGGCGGGAGGAGGGGGCACGCAGCGCACGGGGGCGGGGCC
>DATAAL010000807.1:0-4044 GCA_036260145.1 Longimicrobiaceae bacterium
GCCAGCTCGGCGGGGGCGAGCTGGCCGAGTTCAAGGCCCGGCTCCTCCGGCGTGCGCGCCACGAGCCGTTGCAGTACATTGACGGGGAAGCGGCATTCCGCGACCTCCGCCTGCGCGTCGACCGGCGCGTCCTGATCCCCCGTCCCGAGACGGAGGTCCTGGTCGGGGAGGTGCTGGAGTGGGCCCGGGGAAAGGAGGGGCTGCACGCCCTGGACGTGGGGACGGGATCGGGGGCCATCGCCCTCAGCCTGGCCACGGAGGGGCCGTTCGAGCGGGTGGTCGGCACCGACCTCTCCGCGGACGCGCTGGAGGTGGCCCGCGCAAACCACTCCTCGGCCGCGCCGGGAGCGCCCGTCGAGTTCCGGCAGGGCGACCTCTACGACCCCGTGCGGGGGGAGCGCTTCGACGTGCTGGTCTCCAACCCCCCGTACGTCGGGGAGGCCGAGCGCGATTCGCTCGATCCCGAGGTGCGCCACTGGGAGCCAGCGCAGGCGCTCTTCGCCGGTCCGGGAGGGCTGGACGTGATCCGCAGGCTGGTGGCGGGGGCGCCGGAGGTGCTCCGGTCCGGTGGTCTCCTCGCGATGGAGATCGGCTGGCAGCAGGCCGCCGCCGTCACGGAGATGGTCCGGGCGACGGGGGGGTTCGCCGAGCCGCGGGTCCGCCGCGACTAC
Organism: Longimicrobiaceae bacterium; assembly: GCA_036260145.1. Taxonomy (GTDB): domain Bacteria; phylum Gemmatimonadota; class Gemmatimonadetes; order Longimicrobiales; family Longimicrobiaceae; genus JAFAYN01. The sequence continues at coordinate 672 of DATAAL010000807.1, forward strand.
GCGGGGCGGGACCGGATCGTCACCGCCGAATTCGACATCAGGGAGTGAGCATGGAAGCGATGTGGGAGAGGGCGCGCGACGTGGGCCGGTTGCTCGCGCAGACGGACGAGTACAAGGCCCTGAAGCGTGCCAACGACCGGCTTTCCGACGACCGCGCCGTGGTGGCGAAGATGAACCGGCTCGCCGAGCTGCAGGACGAGATGACGCTCTCCATCCGGCGGGGGGTGGAGCCGCCGGAGGCGCAGCAGGACGAGTACGAGCGGCTGGTTTCCGAGATCCAGGCCAGCCCACTCTACCAGGGGCTGGTCGCCGCGCAGTCCAATTTCGACCGCGTGATGGAGCGGATCAACGAGGAGATCGCCCAGGGGATCGAGGCCGGCGCCCAGAGCCGGATCATTCTTCCCTCCTGAGGGCTGGAGCGAGCGGATGGGGCTGCGTAACCCCTGGGTGGAGACCAGGGTCCTCGGGCTCCTGGACCCGGTCACCCGGTGGCTGGTGCGCGCGGGGGTACACCCCAATGCGCTGACCACCGCCGGCTTCCTGGTCACCTGCTCGGCGGGGCTCGCCTTCCACCTGAAGCACGTCCCCCTGGGAGGGTTCCTGGTGCTCCTGGGCGGAGCGTTCGACGTCTTCGACGGGCGCGTGGCCCGCGCCAGCGGGCTGGCGTCCAAGTTCGGCTCGTTCTACGACTCCACTCTGGACCGGATCTCCGAGGTCGTCGTCTTCCTGGGGATCCTCTCGCTGTACAACGACTACCGTGTGGAGCTCGGCGACGTGGGGATGATCTACACGGTGATGCTGGCGATCTCCGGCTCGCTGATGGTATCCTACACCCGGGCGCGGGCCGAGGGGCTGGGGATCGACTGCAAGTTGGGGCTGATGCAGCGCGCGGAGCGGGTCGTCCTGGTCGGGATCGCCGCTCTCTTCTTCGGTACCCTCTGGGAGGGGCTGGTCCTCAAGGCCGTGCTGATTGCCATGGCGATCCTGACCAACTTCACCGCCTTCCAGCGGATCGTCTGGGTGTACCGCCACACGCGCATCCGTCCCTCCCCCCCGGGCCCCGGGGCGGCGCCGACCCTCAAAGCAACGCAGAAATAACCGGGAGCCACTGTGAGCACCAGCAGAATTCCTCCGCAGCCGGCGCAGGGGCGCCTGGGCATCCTCCTCCCCGGGCTCGGGGCCGTCTCCACCACCTTCATCGCGGGGTGGAGCTCGCCCGGCGCGGGCTGGGGCGTCCCATCGGGAGCGTCACCCAGATGGGGACCATCCGCCTGGGGAAGCGCTCCGAACGGCGCTCCCCGCTGATCCGGGACTTCGTCCCCCTCGCCGACCTGAACGACATCGTGTTCGGCGCCTGGGACCCGATCCCCGACGATGCCTACGTCTCGGCCCTCAAGGCCGGGGTGCTCGACAAGCACGAGCACATCGAGCCGATCGCCGACTTCCTGAAGTCCATCCGGCCGATGCCGGCGGCGTTCGACCAGCGCTACGTGAAGAAGCTGCAGGGGATCAACGTCAAGCCCGGCAGCAGCAAGAGGGAGTGGGCCGAGGCGATCCGCGAGGACATCCGGCGCTTCCGGGCCGAGAAGGGGTGTGACCGCCTGGTGATGGTGTGGTGCGGCTCCACCGAGGTGTACATCAAGCCGGGTGAGGTCCACCAGTCGCTGGAGGCGTTCGAGCGGGCGCTGGACGAGAACCACGACCAGATCGCGCCCAGCATGCTGTACGCGTATGCGGCGCTCAAGGAGGGGGTCCCGTACGCGAACGGCGCGCCGAACCTGTCGGTGGACTTCCCGGCCATGCTGGAGCTGGCGGCGCGGAACGAGGTGCCGGTGGCGGGGAAGGACTTCAAGACGGGCCAGACGCTGATGAAGACGGTGCTCGCCCCGGCCTTCAAAGCGCGCATGCTGGGGGTGGACGGGTGGTACTCCACCAATATCCTGGGGAACCGCGACGGCGAGGTGCTGGACGACCCCGAGTCGTTCAAGACCAAGGAGGAGTCCAAGCTGGGCGTGCTCGAGTACATCCTCCAGCCGGACGTGTATCCGGAGCTGTACGGCAAGATCTACCACAAGGTGCGGATCAACTACTATCCGCCGCGTGGGGACGCCAAGGAGGGGTGGGACAACATCGACATCCGCGGGTGGCTCGACTACCCGATGCAGATCAAGGTAGACTTCCTCTGCCGCGACTCCATCCTGGCGGCGCCGATCGTCCTGGACCTGGCGCTCTTCCTGGACCTGGCCGCGCGCGCCGGGATGAGCGGGATCCAGGAGTGGCTCTCCTTCTACCTCAAGAGCCCGATGCACGCGCCGGAGGTGTACCCGGAGCACGACCTGTTCATCCAGCAGATGAAGCTCAAGAACACGCTACGGTGGATGATGGGGGAGGAGCAGATCACGCACCTGGGCCTGGAGTACTATCTGGACGAGGTCCAGGCGCTGGCGGGGTTCTAGCACTTGGTAGCGTCGGCGGGCCGCTATAGAGCCGGACGAAACTACCGTCCGTCTCTTCCGCGGGGGCGAGGAGCCCCGGAAACAGCCCCGGGTCTCCCCGCCCGCGGAGGGAGCCTCGCGATACTGCCGCGAGTCTCCCTCCGCACATCTTTTGAGGGGTACTGCGGAACGGCTTGACCGCTGACCTGAAAACAGCCCCCTCCCGGCATCGGGGGAGGGTGGCGCGGAGCGCCGGGTGGGGGCGTGCGACGCCACGGACTCGCTCCGGTGGCCATTCGGCGCCTGTCGTGCTCCCCCTTCCCTCGCCTGCGGGGGAAGGGGGCCGGGGGATGGGGGGCCACCGGGCCCCACCACAATAAAGCTGGCGCGATCCTTCGGCTTCGTTTATCTATCGAACGCCCGCCCTTCCGGTGGGCGTTCTCTGCTCCGGGGGGTGCTTGGGCGCCGAAACGTTCCTTACGCTCGCGGGTGACGGCGAGGCGGAGACCCGGGTGCGGGGGTCCGCGTTCATCGCTCTGGCGGCACCTGCCGAAACTGAGGAGGAGGCGCGCGGGCGTCTGGAGGCCGTCCAGCGCCGGACGTTCGACGCCACCCACCACTGCTCGGCCTGGCGCCTCCTCAGCGGCGTCTTCCGCGCCAGCGACGCGGGGGAGCCTTCCGGGAGCGCGGGGGCTCCGATCCTGGCCGCCATCGACGGGGCGGGGGTCACCGACTGCGTGGTGATCGTCACCCGCTACTTCGGCGGGACCAGGCTGGGGGTGGGCGGGCTGGTGCGGGCGTACGGGGAGGCGGCGGTGCTCGCGCTGCAGGCGGCGCCGCGGCGGGTCGGGATCCCGGCGGTGCGGCTGCGCGTCCGCTATCCGTACGAGCACACGTCGGCGGTGATGCGGGCGTTGGAGCGGGCGGGGGCCGCCGAG
>DATAAL010000808.1:0-5567 GCA_036260145.1 Longimicrobiaceae bacterium
AACTAACGGATACCCCGACAGACGGAAATCTCGCGCCACGGGGCGCGGCGGCCGCGGTGAGGGAGCGGTCTACATCTCGCGCCGCGCGTTGAGCGCCTCGGCGATGGTCACGCCGTCGGCGTACTCCAGGTCTCCGCCCACGGGGAGCCCCCGGGCGATGCGGGTCACGCGCACCCCGAAGGGCAGGAGAAGGCGGTGCAGGTAGAGCGCGGTGGCCTCCCCCTCCACGCTGGGGTTGGTGGCGAGCACCACCTCGCGCACCCCGGAGTCCGGGCCAAGCCGGGCGAGGAGGGAGCTGAGATTCAGCTCCGCGGGACCGATGCCGTCGAGCGGGGAGAGATGCCCGCCGAGCACGTGGTACACCCCGCGGTACTCCCCCGTCCGCTCGATCGCGGAGATGTCCGACGCTTCCTCCACCACGCACACGGTGGAGGCGTCTCGCCGGGGACTCTCGCAGATAGCGCAGACTTCCCGCTCGGAGAGGTTGCCGCAGCGCGCGCACGCCCGCACCCGTTCGCGGACGGAGAGGATGGCACGGGCGAGTCGCTGCGCTTCCTCTGGGGAGGCTTTCAGGAGGTGGAAGGTGAGCCGGAGCGCCGTCTTGCGGCCGATTCCCGGAAGACGCGACAGCTCACCCGCCAGATCGTCGATGACCGACAAGCCTGGAACCCTCGCCCGAGCTACAGGTCAGGGAGCTGGAAGGGGAGCGGGAACCCGCCGGAGAGCTTGCGCATCTCCTCCTCGTAGAGCTGCTGGGCGCGCGTCTGCGCCTCTGAGACGGCGGCGAGCACCAGGTCCTCCAGCATCTCGACATCACCCCCCTGGACCACCGAGGGATCGATCTTGATCCCCCGGATCCGGCCCCGGCCGTCGGCCGTGGCGGTGACCATCCCGCCCCCGCTGGAGGTGGAGACGGTCTTCTGCCCCAGCTCCGTCTGGAGCTGGGAGAGACGGGCCTGCACCTGCTGGCCCATCTGGAGGATCTGCTGGATGTTGTTCATATCACCGCCAGGCTGCGAGGCCAAAGTTCTACATACTACGGAGCCGCGCACACGGCTCGCAAGGTACGGACCGCGTGTCGGCCAGCGGCCGGGCGCGTCTAATCGACCAGCTCCAGGTCCCACTCCTGTACCGCCACCCCCAGGAGCGGTTCCTCCTCGGTGAGGCGCCGCAGCCGGTCCACGCGCGCGCTCTCCGCGGTGATCCGCTGCCCTCCGGCACCCCCGTTCGCGGGCTCGACGGCCTCCACCTGGAGCGTGACCGGCCGGCCCAGCCGGCGGGCGACGGCCTCCTCCAGGGGCCGGCGTCCAGTGGGGGTCTGCAGCCGCTCCAGGAGGGGCGATCCCGGGGCCAGCGGAAGGCGGATCTCCCCCTGCGCGCCGACGACGAGCTCGATCCCCTTGAGGAGCGGCTTCATCCCCGGGGGGAGTCCCTGGCCGTTCTCCACCAGCGCCTTCCAGGCACGCCGCACCAGCACCGGGTCGAGCGGCCCCTCCGCGACCGGGGCCGGTGCCGGGGCCAGGGCAGGTGTGGGGCCCGGCTCCGGTGGGACCGCAGGTACCCCGGGGGGCGGCTGCATAGCCGCACGGAGCACTTCCACGCCGCGAGGGGAGGCGGAGCTCGGTGGGGGCTCGGGAGCTCGGCGGACGGGCGGGGCTTCAGCGGCCGTCCGTCCGCCCGACCCGTTTCCCGGTGTCGCGGGTGCCCCGCCCCCTCCTCCCACCGCGGCCAGCACCTCCTCCAGGGTGACGGTGCGCTCCAGGTACGCGAAGCGGAGGAGGAGGAGCTCGATCAGGATCCGCTGCTCCCCGCTCTTGCGGAAGCGGCCGTCGGCGTCCAGCTCCGCCACCTGGGAGAGCATCCGCAGCAGGTCGCCGGCGGCGAAGCGCTCCGCGCGCGTCGCCAGCTCCGCGCGCAGGTCGTCCCGGACCTCCGCTTCCGCGCCGTCGAGCTTCACCATCAACAGGGCGCGGATGAAGTCGGCGAGACCCCGGTAGAACTCGGTGAGGTCGTACCCTTCGTCCAGCAGGCGCGCCACGAAGCGGAAGACGTCGACGTGGCGGCGCTCCGCCAGGATGTCGAACAGCTCCAGGAAGAGCTCGCTCCCCACCAGCCCCAGCACCCTCCGCACGTCGGCGGCAGTGGGTGTCCCGTCGGTGAAGGAGAGGACCTGGTCCAGGAGCGAGAGGGCGTCGCGCATCCCCCCGTCGGCCTTGTGGGCGATGGGGAGGAGGACGTCGTCCGCCGCCTCGATCCCCTCCGACGCCAGCACCTCGCGGAGGCGCCGCACCAGGTCGGCGGTTCCGATGCGCCGGAAGTCGAAGCGTTGGCATCGTGACAGGATCGGCGGCGCGGCCTGCTGGATCTTCTGGGGCTCGGTGGTGGCGAAGACGAAGATGACCCGCGGGGGAGGCTCCTCCAGGATCTTGAGGAGGGCGTTCCACGCCTCCCGGGTGAGCATGTGCGCCTCGTCGATGATGTAGACCTTGTAGCGGCCCTCCTCCGACGGGGCGTACATGGCCCGCTCGCGCAGCTCCCGGGCGTCGTCCACGCCGCGGTTGGAGGCGGCGTCGATCTCCACCACGTCCAGTGAGGTGCGCCCCCCCCAGATCCTCTGGCACGAGTCGCAGACGCCGCACGGCTCCCCCTCCTCCCCGCGATGCGGGCAGTTGAGCGCCATCGCCAGGACGCGCGCCAGCGTGGTCTTCCCCACCCCGCGCGGCCCACAGAACAGGTACGCGTGCGCCACGCGACCACGCTGCACAGCCGCGCGCAGCGTCTCCGACACGTGCTCCTGGGTGGCCACTTCCGAGAAGCGGCGCGGGCGGTAGGTGCGGGCGAGGGCGGTACGGGACACGTTGCTGACGGCTCGGGGAGCTGCTGATGCGCGGAACTGCCCGGGAGGCGGACTGCAACCGTAATATACCACGGCGGGGAAGAGGGACCAGACCCCCGGAGCGGACGCGGCGGGCAACTCGATCTACGTGCTCGGAGTCGCGCTCTCGCTGCCGGCGAGGGGAGGCGTCCAAGCCAAGCAGTTCAAAATAGTAGTTCCACAGACGCTCCTACATCCGCCAGGCGTCCTCCACATGCTCCACCTGCGGCTCCCCGCCGCCCATCACCAGCACCGCCACGGCGTCGAACCGGTACACCTCCCCCGCCCGCCCGTGGCGCTCGATCCACGCCTGCGCCACCTGCTGGATCTCCCGGCGCTTCCGCCAGGTGATGGCCTCCAGCGGGTGGCCATACCCCCGCCCGCCGCGCGTCTTCACCTCCACGAACGCGACGACCTCGCCGCGGCGCGCGACGAGGTCGATCTCCTTGCGTCCCATCCGGAAGTTGCGGCTCACCACCGCCCACCCGCGCGCTGCCAGGAAACGGGCGGCGATCTCCTCCCCCCGGTCTCCGAGCGGCTTGCCCGAGGGTCGGGGCGTGGGCCTGGGGTCCGTCATCAGGTGCCCGGGAAGACGACTGGGCACGAGCGCAACGAGGCGGCGAACCTCATCGAGATCTCCGGTGACGGTTCGAAGAGGGGTACGGGCGCCCTCCGGACCGACGGCGCCGGAAGGACTTGGAGACCAGCGGCAGTAACCGCGGCTACCGCACCCCGGCGGGAGCCAGCGTGGGGGTGAGCGACCGCCCGATGGCCTCGGCGATCACCTGGATCTGCTCCATCAGCTCGCCGAACTGGTCGGGGTAGAGCGACTGCGCGCCGTCGGACAGGGCGTGCTCCGGGTCGGGGTGCACCTCCACCATCAGCCCGTCCGCCCCCGCGGCCACCGCCGCGCGCGCCATGGGGATCACCTTGGCGCGGCTCCCCGTCCCGTGGCTGGGATCGGCGATGATAGGGAGGTGCGAGAGCGACTTGACCACCGGGATCGCCGTGAGGTCCAGCAGGTTACGGGTGTGCTGGGTGTCGAAGCCGCGCACTCCGCGCTCGCACAGGATCACCTTCCGGTTCCCCTCGGCGAGGATGTACTCGGCCGACATCAGGAACTCGGTGATGGTGGCCGACATCCCCCGCTTCAGGAGCACCGGCTTCCCGGAGCGGCCGGCGTGCCGCAGCAGGGAGAAGTTCTGCATGTTGCGGGCACCGATCTGGATGATGTCGGCGTACTTCGCCACCAGGGCGAGGCTCTCCGCGTCAATGGCCTCGGTGACGATGGCCAGCCCCGTCTCCTCGCGGGCGACGGCCAGGAGCTTCAGCCCCTCCTCGCCCATCCCCTGGAAGGAGTAGGGGGAGGTACGCGGCTTGAAGGCCCCCCCGCGCAGGATGGTGGCTCCCGCGTCCCGGAGGCGGTGGGCGATCCCCACGATCTGCTCCGCCGACTCCACCGAGCAGGGGCCCGCCATCACCGCCACCTCGTCGCTGCCGATGCGCGTCCCGTTGGCGAGCTCCACGATGGTGGGCTCCGGGGACCACTCGCGCGAGACCTGCTTGTACGGCTGGGAGACGTGGATGATCTGCAGCACGCCGGGAAGCGCCTCGATCCGGTCCGCCGGCACCTTGCCATCGTTCCCGATCAGGCCGATGGCGGTGCGCTGCTTCCCGGGAATGGGCGCGGCCTCGTAGCCGAGCTCATGGATCGTATCGACCACGCCCTGGATATCGTCCGGGGTCGCGTCGTGCCGCATGACGACGAGCATGATCTATTGGTCTCGCACGACAGGTGTTCGGGTTCGGAGGTGCACCGGGAAGTATATCACGGGATGGCGCTTGGGTGAAGGGCGCGCCAGCGGGGTACACGCCCCAGCCCCCGCGTCAAACAAGCAGTTCCGCAGTTCAAGCCACCCGCTCCCGCTCCCCGAGCGCCCAGGCGCCCTCCAGCTCCACTCCCACCAGCGTGGACACCCCCGGCTCCTCCATGGTGACGCCGTAGAGCCAGTCGGCGGCCTCCATGGTGCGCAGGTTGTGGGTGATCACCACGAACTGCGTCTCGGCCTTGAAGTCCTGGAGGAGCTGGATGAAGCGCCCCACGTTGGACTCGTCCAGCGGCGCGTCCACCTCGTCGAAGAGGCAGAACGGCGAGGGCTTCACCAGGTAGATGGCGAACAGGAGCGAAAGCGCCGTCAGTGTCCGCTCCCCCCCGGAGAGGAGGTGGATCCGCTGCGTCTTCTTTCCGCGCGGCGAGGCGTGAATCTCGATGGGCGACTCCAGCGGGTCGTCCGGGTCGGCGAGCCACACGTCGCACTCCCCTCCCAGGAAGAGGGAGTGGAAGGTGCGCTGGAAGTTCCCCCGGATGGCGGTGAAGGTGGCGAGGAACACCTCGCGCGCGGTCCGGTTGATCTGGCGGATCGCGGAGGCAAGGTCATCGCGTGCCTTCACCAGGTCGTCGCGCTGCTCCAGGAGGAAGGAGAGACGGCGCTCCTCCTCCTCGTGCTCCTGAACGGCAAGCATGTTGATGGGTCCCAGCGCCTCCACCTGCGCGGCCAGCTCGCGCACCTCCTTGCGCCACATCTCGGCGTCGCCCTCCTCCACCGGGTTCGCGGCCGCCACCAGGGCCTCCCACGGCCGCCCCCACTCCGCTTCCAGCCGGTCGCGGGCGCGCTCGATCCGCCCGCTCCAC